>CAZUQY010000058.1:0-12643 GCA_964622935.1 uncultured Bacteroidales bacterium
CATTTAACATTGTTTCTTTATCAATCTCAATTGCAATGTAGGTAGTGTATTTGCCTGTTGCTTCTTGGAAATTCTTTTCACAAACAATTGAAATGTCTACTAAAGTTTGATTTACGACTTCTCTTGTAAGATTTTCAAATTTTTGTTCAAAATCTGAATTAGTGCCTACTTCAGTTTCGTTAACATAACGATCGGTGACTGATTTAATTTTGGTATTTATTAATCCAGCTACTCTTTGTTTAGATGCAGTAAGAGCTTTTTCTCTTGATAAACTCATGTCTTGAGAGGTTGCTTGTGCATCTGCTCTAAAAAAGTTTTTGTCTGAGCGTCCTTCGTCTTTACATGGAATAATAATTTCTTTTGCATTGTCAGTAGGTTTGATAACGTCTTTGTTCTTTTTACAAGAAGAAAAAGATATTGCTGATCCTAATACTGCCACGATCAAAATGCTTCTAGTAATTGTAGTTGTTTTCATGGTAATAAAATTTAATTTGGTTACTAATTTCGAAATATTTGTTAAAAATACGTTTTTTTATTTTAACTTCAACATTTTAATGAAAATATCTTATAATTGAAATAAAATTTGCAAACATAGTGCCAAAAAAATGAATAGAGAGAATAAAAGATCTAAAAGTGCTGGGAATAAAGGGTTTAGTAAAAAAACTTTGACAGCAAAGATTCTTGGGATATTTAATTCAAGTCATCAAAAGGAGTATAATTATAAACAGCTTTCATCATTACTTTCAATTAATGATTCATCGCAAAGGGTTTTGGTTTCGAAAGTATTGGAAGAATTAACTCATGCTGGTATTTTAAAAGAAGCATCACGAGGAAAGTATAAACTTAAGTCTAGAACAGGTTATGTGGTCGGGGAGTTGGATATGAATAAAACCGGTAATGCATTTTTAGTATCTGAAGACATTAGTGAGGATATTTTTGTTTCGTTTGCAAATTTGAATACTGCATTACATAGAGATACTGTAAAAGTGAGCTTGTATGCAAAACGCAGTGGGAATAGAGTAGAAGGAGAGGTTGTTGAAATAATAAAGCGGGCTACAGATAGATTCGTTGGAACAATTGAGAGATCTGGGTCTTATGCATTCTTAATCCCAGACAGTTATAAAATGATATTCGATATCTTTGTTCCTGCAGATAGCCTTAATGGTGTAAAAGATGGAGAAAAGGCTATTGTTCAGATTACCGAATGGCATGGCAAATCTAAAAATCCAACCGGTACGGTTGTTGAAATCTTAGGAGCTCCCGGAAACAATGAAGTTGAGATGCATGCAATATTGGCAGAATTTGGATTGCCATCAAAGTTTAGCCCTGAAATAGAAAAAGCAGCAAAAAAGATTAATGAGGAGTTTACTCAATATGATTATGAGACTAGAAAAGATTTTCGAGACATCTTGACATTCACTATTGATCCGGAAGATGCCAAGGATTTTGATGATGCATTATCTTTGGAAAAACTTGAGAATGGTAATTATCAAATAGGTGTTCATATTGCTGATGTGTCGCATTATTTAAATCAAGGAAGTGAGCTAGATAGAGAAGCATATGAAAGAGGAACTTCTGTTTACCTTGTTGATAGGGTAGTGCCAATGCTTCCAGAAAGATTATCAAATTACCTTTGTTCTTTACGTCCAAATGAGGAAAAATTATGTTTTTCTGTAATTTTTGAGATGAATAAAAATGCAGAAGTATTAAAATATGATATACAAAAAACAATTATTAATTCTGATCGAAGATTTACTTATGATGAAGCACAGTTAATAATAGAAACGGGAAAAGGTGATTTTGCAGATGAAATACTCGTTTTGAATGAACTTGCAATTAAGCTTCGTTCTGCAAGACTCAGTAAAGGGGCATTTAATTTCGAACATAATGAGGTTAAATTCATTTTAGGCGAAAATGCTGTTCCGACTGGCGTATATTTTAAAGTTTCAAAAGAAGCAAATAATTTGATTGAAGAATTTATGCTCCTTGCAAACAGAAAAGTAGCAGAGTTTATTGGAGATGCTTCTAGCCCAAAAACTTTTGTTTATCGTATTCATGCAGAACCGAATATGGATAAGCTGGCTAATTTTTCGGGATTTATTGCAAGATTTGGATATTTTATAGATATGTCTAATAACATTGCTCTCTCAAAGAGTATGAACGAAATTGTAAAAAATGTTTATGGTAAGCCTGAGCAGAATATTATTGAGAATCTAGCAGTAAGATCAATGTCAAAAGCTGTTTATACAACCAAAAATATTGGTCATTATGGTTTGGCATTTGATTATTACACACACTTTACTTCTCCAATAAGAAGATATCCGGATGTTATGGTGCACAGACTTTTGTTTGATTATTTGAAAAACAAAAATGTAGATACGTCAAATCTAGAAACTAATTGTAAGTATTGTTCGTATCAGGAACAACAAGCTGTTATGGCTGAACGGAGCTCTATAAAATATAAGCAGGTTGAGTTTTTACAGGATAAGATTGGTCAGGCTTTTGATGGTGTAATCTCTGGTGTTACAGAGTGGGGCTTTTTTGTTCAACTAACTGAAAATGCGTGTGAGGGATTAGTTCACATGAGAACTCTTAATGATGATTTCTATGTTTATGATCAAGATGAATATTGCATTTATGGTAGATCAAATAATAAGAGATATCAATTAGGAAATACGGTTAGAGTTGCAATTACTAATGTGAGCTTACAGAAAAAGCAAATAGACTTCGAATTAGTTGAAACGGATTGAAAAATGATTTAAAGCGCATTGTAAAATTTTGTATCTTTATAAATAAAAAATTATGGTAGCTTCAACATCAGATAAATCAGGAACATTTATCCATGGTTCAGTCATGATGCCTCAAGAAGAAATGCTTGAGATTAGAACAGAAAAGAAATCATATAAAATTGGTGTATTGGCTGATAATAGTGGGATAGAGCATCGGATTCCTCTAGCGCCTCTTGCAGTTGAACAGCTTGTTAATAATGGGTTTGAAATATTCATTGAACAGGGTGCAGGAATTGGGGCTAATTTTACAGATCGACAATTTTCGGAATATGGTGCAAGAATTGTAAGCGAAAAATCGGAGGTTGCAAAGTGCGACATTCTTTTAAAGGTTTTACCACTTACCTCTGATGAAATAAATTTGCTTAAAGGTAATCAGATTATTATTACATCCTTGCATTCAAACTGTCAAGATAAGGATTACTTTGCAAGGTTGATTAAAAAGAAGGTATCGGCAATTGCATTTGATACTATGCAGGATAATCATGGTATTAATCCTATAATGCGCTCGATGAGTGAGATTGCTGGACGTTCTTCAATCTTGATAGCTTCAGAGTATTTGAGTAACGTACATAAAGGTAAAGGTGAAATGTTAGGTGGGTTAACAGGAGTTTCATCTACAGAAGTAGTAATTGTTGGTGCTGGTACTGCAGGTACATATGCTGCACAAACAGCTTTTTCATTGGGAGCATTAGTCAAAGTTTTTGATAATTCATTATCGAATCTTGATAAGCTTCAGCAGAATATTGGAACTAAGGTTTATACATCAACGATCCATCCTAAGGTTCTTACCAATGCGATTAAATCAGCAGATGTTGTCATTGGAGCCTTAAGGATTAAAGATAAACGCCCCAAGATAATTATTACTGAAGACATGGTTAAACAAATGAAAAACAATTCGGTAATTGTAGATATTTGCATTGATCAAGGAGGTATAGTTGAAACAGGTAAACCAACAACACATAAGAACCCTGTGTTTACAAAATATGGCGTAATTCATTATTGTGTGCCGAATATTGCGTCAAGAGTTTCTCGCACAGCTTCGTATTCAATAAGTAATATTCTTGCTGCAGAATTAATTAAAATTCAGTTGTTTGGTGGGCTGAATAATTATTTAAAGCATAATCCAGGTATAAGATTTGGAGTTTACCTTTTTAATGGCATTTTAACAGACGAACATATTGGTATAATTCATGGAATCTTTTCAAAAGATATTGATTTGTTGCTTGCAGCAATGTAAAAAAACCGGCATTAGCCGGTTTTTTTTACATTGGATTTTTTTTATTGTCCTGTAAACATTGCAAATTTTACTTTTGAACCATTTTGTGTATACATGTAATACTTATAGTTAAATTCTTTCATTAACTCAGGAACAATTCTGTATTTTTTGTTTTTCTTACTAAATAAATTTGTTCCATGAACCTTTCCGTCTGAGAAAATTGAAACAACTACAGCAGTTCCTTTGCGTTCAGGAGCAGTAATGCTCTTATATTCATAACCCTCAAGATTCTGTTGTTGTAATAGTTTGATATTTTTCTTATGGTCATTATAGAATAAGAAAACTTTTTCACCTACGGCTGTATACGCAAGGGATGAAAATCTACCTAGGTCATTGTAGCTGTATTGGCTTTTTGGGATACGAGTCATCCATTCCATAGTGTTTTCTGGGCTACAATATGCAACTAAAACGTCATTGAATTTATAATAATCATTATAAATAACTTCTTGCGAACGGGGTACAATGATTGAATCCATCCAGTAGTTTTGATGTTCTGCAATTAATACAGAGCCTCCGTTTGAAAGGTAAAGCACATCAAGGAGCTTGTAAGAATACATTTGATTATAGATTTCTAGTAATCTTTCTGCTCTAAAATCAGGTGATTCTTTTTTTGAAAACATATAGTCAGCTTTTTTTGCATCGCCAGCTGTTTCGAATTCTTTTGTTTGCGAATTTATTTTTTGATGGAAAATACCTTCATAATTTGTTTTTCCTTTTCGCACTTGGAATCCATAAACGTCAACATTTTCGTCGTCGTCAAGGCCAAAGATTGCATCAACTAATATGTACTTTTTACCTTTTATGATGTACTCACGAATGGTTTTTGTCAAGTTGTCAAAAACAAGAAGCTTATAGTCATAAATTAATACCTTCATTCTTTTTGCTTTTCTTGCATCAGGTTCTATTTTAGCAAGCATGTAAATATTGCCTGAATTAGCAATCTCAATTTGTGAAATAGTGAATGCCATATCAATTAAAGGAAGTTTGAGAGTATTGTTGTAAATCTCTTCCATGTCAGCATCATATACCTTGAAAAAGAATGGCTCTTCATTGTATGTTTGGAAAGGCCTATTGTAATACACAAAGATGTTTTGTTGGTTTGGAGTAATCTCAACATTGAAATCTACACTAATATTCTGATTAGTTAATTTTCCAATAATTTTAGGTTCCCCAATTATTTGACCACTTTTATTTACATGCTGGATGAAGAGAGACTTTTCTTTACTTGTGTTATTAACTACTTGAGTGAAAAGAATGAGCTTACTGTCAAGATAAAACATTGCAACATATTCAGATTTAATTCCACCTACTAAAGGAAGAATCAGTTGATTTGTGCTTTCTCTGTTTATTGTTGCTCCATTGAAAAACTCTAGATGTAACTCGTCTTTATCATCAATTCGTAAGGCATAAAAGCCATCAGAATCAGCTCCAATTAGTCTTACGTATTCGTTCATATCATCCATTATAATATCACGATCGTAACCAAAACTAGCTGACGCTTGAGAATATAAAAGACTTGTTGTGCATAATGATGCAGCGATAAATAATAATGCTAATTTCTTCATAATATCTAGTTTATTTGGTTGCTAATATAGAATTTTTTTTTGACATACTAAAATTATTGTTTTTTATTTGCTAGTTGGCCACATGCAGCGTTAACATCTTGTCCTTTTGACTTTCTAAGTGTAACAATAATGTTTTTATTTTCAAGAAATTCGATAAATTGTTTTGTTGCAGTTGTGTCTGTTGCCAAAAACGTATCGTTTTCTCCAGGATTATATGCGATAAGATTGATTTTACAAGGAGAGATTCGCGTGAATTTACTTAAAGTTTCAGCATCTTTCAGACTATCATTAATTCCTTTTAACAAAAGGTATTCGTATGTTATTCTTTTTCCTGTTTTATCATAAAAATACCTAATGGCTGCGCTTAACATTTCAAGATCATATTTTTTATTTACTGGCATAAGCTCACTTCTTTTTGAGTTGATAGCTGAGTGTAACGAAATTGAAAGCTTGAATTTAATTTTATCATCTGCAAGCTGTTTTATTTTTGGTGCTATTCCGGCAGTTGAAAGTGTTATTCTTTGTGGGGAGAATCCCAGTCCTTTTTCTGAGATAACTTGATTTATAGCCCCAAGTGTATTTTCATAATTTAATAATGGTTCACCCATACCCATTATTACTATATTTGTTAATGTCCTGCCATATTCTTGTTTGCTGAGTGTATTGAGTTCAAAAACCTGACCAAAAATTTCGCCTATAGTTAAATTACGTTTGAATCCAAGTTTGCCAGTTGCACAAAAACTGCAATTTAGAGCGCATCCTGATTGTGTTGAAATACAGGCAGTTACTCTACCTTTTTCTGGGATTAAAACTCCTTCAAATAATTCCATATCAATTGCTTGAAATAATACCTTAATAGTTTTATCTTTTGATTGCAATTTTGATGTAATTTCAATGTTATCAAAGAAGAATTGCTTGGTTAAATTATCTCTTAAGTTTTTTGATAAGTCAGTCATTTGATCAAATGATTTTACTCCTTTGTGCCATAGCCAATGATTTATTTGAGCAACACGAAAAGGTCTTTCAACAATTTGTTGACAAAATTCTTTTAGTTTTTCAGAATCAATATTTCGGATGTTAATTTTATCCATAAAGCAAAAATACTTAAAACATATGATATCTTATTGTTATAAATGAAAGTTTTTAGGTTATACAAAGACTAATTTTTACAAAAAACCAAAAAATAGCTTGTGCATTAAAAAAAATATTATCTTTGCATCTCAGAGCCCGGGTGGCGGAATTGGTAGACGCGCTGGTCTCAAACACCAGTTCCTTTTTGGAGTGCCGGTTCGACCCCGGCCCCGGGTACTACCATCTTTTTAGAGGGATTTTTTTTATAACTCACTATCAATTTTAACTGACTGATGAAAAATCTGAAAGGGCTAAAAAAACAAAAACAATTTGACAAACATTATCTTGAAATGGCCGCCATTTGGTCAAAGAATTCTTATTGTCAAAGACGTCAGGTTGGTGCCCTTATTGTGAAGGATAAAATGATTATCTCAGATGGGTTTAACGGAACTCCTTCAGGATTTGAAAATGAATGTGAGGACGAAAACTACAAAACAAAATCCTATGTATTGCATGCTGAAGCGAATGCTATAACTAAGGTTGCAAAATCGGGCAATAATAGTTGTGGGGCAACTCTGTATGTAACAACTTCACCTTGTATCGAGTGTGCAAAACTTATAATTCAGGCAGGTATCATTAGAGTAGTGTATTTAAACGAATATCACAATACTGACGGATTGGATCTTCTTAGAAGAGCCAGTGTCGATGTTGAAAACTTATTAACCGATGAATAAGTATAGCAATACAAAGCTAAGTATAGTCTTACCGATTGTGATTTCACTTTCGATAGTTATGGGTATTATTATTGCGGAACTTCTAAATAAAGGAAATTCAACCCAGAGTATTCTTATCCCTCAAAGCAAAGACAAACTAAGTATGGTTGTTGATTATGTTGCAAATGAGTATGTGGATAAGGTAGATAGAGATTATCTCGCTGAAATTGCAATTCCAAAGTTTCTGGAAACATTAGATCCTCATACAGTTTATTTTACGGCCGAAGAGGCAAATGCCGTTGAGGAAGAATTGCAGGGTGAGTTTGACGGCATAGGAGTTCAATTTAATATTTTTAAAGATTCGGTTTTGGTTGTCCATGTAATCGAAGGAGGACCATCAGAAAAATATGGACTTCAAGATGGTGATAGGATTGTGATGGTAGATGATACTTTGATTGCCGGAGTCGGCATTACAAATGATCAGGTAATGTCAAAACTTAAAGGTATAGGTGGCTCGCAAGTCGAATTGAAAGTTTATCGCAGAGGAGAAAAAGAGCTTTTAACATTCAATGTTTTACGAGGAAGTATTCCTCTTAGAAGTGTTGATGGATATTATTTGATTGACAATAGTATTGGATATATAAAGATAAGTACGTTTTCGAGAAATACACACAATCAATTTATTAATGCAGTATTTAGTCTGCGAAAAAAGGGAATCGAGTCAATAATAGTTGATTTAAGGAATAATTCAGGTGGTTATTTAAACTCCGCAACAGATGTAATAGATGAATTTTTTGAAAGTGGGAATACAATAGTTTATACAGAAGGTCATGCAAGACCAAAAAATGTAGTAAGTTCAACCAAGAAGCGTAGTGCTTGTTTGGATCTGAATGTAGTTGTTTTAATTGATGATTTTTCTGCATCGGCTTCCGAAATTCTTGCCGGAGCTGTACAAGATAATGATAGAGGGTTTATTATCGGTAGGAGATCGTATGGGAAAGGCCTAGTTCAGGAATCAACAAGCTTTGATGATGGATCGGAAATACGACTCACTATTGCACGATATTATACCCCATCGGGTAGATGTATTCAGAAATCTTATGAAGATGGTTTAGATGAGTATTATTCAGATATATATAACAGATATATGCATGGAGAGTTCCTTCAGGAAGACAGTGTTAAGCAAATAGATTCGCTTATTTATTATACTGCAATGGGACGTCCGGTTTATGGTGGTGGTGGAATTATGCCGGATATTTTTGTTCCGATTGACACAGCTGGGTATTCTAATCTTTATGCTGAAATAGGGAGATCAAATCTTGAATACTATTTTGCAATAGAGTATGTGGATAAAAATAGGGTAGAACTCGAAAAACTTGAAACGCTTCAAGAATTAAGGGAGTATTTTATTAAGGATAACACGATTAGTAAGTTTTGGCAATATGTAACTTTAAGTGGGGTAAGAACTTCGGAAAAAGATGTTGCAATTTCAGGAAAATACATAGAAAACAGTGTTTTAGCATATGTGGCTAGACAAATGCTAGGGGATAATGCGTTTTTTGAAGCAGCTAATGAATACGATGTTGTTATGGATTCTGCAATTAGTGTTTTAAAATCAGGAAGAAAACTTAATTAGAGTTTTTGTTGATTATAATATCCGGTTTGAAATAAGTACCATTTGCAAATTACAACATTAAAAAATTTATATCGCTTAAGTTTTTTATAACCATGTTTTTTCATATCGTCTTCTAGAGTTTCACAATATCTTGAATAATTCATCCAATCATGCTTTTTCATTCTTGCGAGTACATATTTCCAAGGAAATAGATTTCTTGTTTTATCCTTAATTTTTTGATATTTCTTATATGTGTTTGATTTACTTAACTCCTTAGCTTCAAAAAAAACGTTTAATGGTTTGAAATACTTTAATGTTAGCACCTTATCATACAATACTTTCTTTTCTCTTAATTCGAAGCTTATATTTCTGAAAAACAATATGATATGTTTATCCCAAAGAGGGAAATAGTGCTGGTATCCAAAATGATTGAAAACTGTCGATGAGTGAAAAATAAATTTTGCAAGCTTTTCTTTTATATCCCAGTCTTCTATGTATGGGTTGTATTTTGGGGAGACATTATTTTTTGCGGGATAATCACTAATGCTTGCATTAATTCGATTTTCGAGCAGACTTTTATTTTTTGGAATTGAAAAAGTAAAATATTTTTGGGAAATATATTTTGCAAGATATGTGTTCTGAATCTCTGTTTTCACTGTCTTTTCAATATAACTGCCTCCTAGAAAATCCCCAGAATGTCCTGGTAGAAAAACGGAATTTTCAGGTATGATATTCTTATCTTTTAATTCTTTTACTGCGAAATATTCTTGTAAGTAGGGCATAGAATATCCATTTCCTGCCAGTTCTATGTATTTTATAAAATCGTCAGTTTTGTAAAAATCGTCGTTATTGTTTTTTGCATAATCAACGAAGTACCATTTGTAACCTAAGTTATGAGCAACTTTTTTACTAATTTCAACTTCTGGATTTAGTTTTCCATAAGTAAAACAAATAACGTCTTCATAATTCTGACTTTTTAGCATACAGGCAATTAGTCTGCTGTCAAAGCCTCCGCTTAATGGCAGAACTGCTGTCCTACCATTTAAAAACTTTATCATTCTTTTTGCAGCTTGATTGATGTTGGTAGTTGCAAGATCAATCAATTCGTTGAGGTCTCCACTAATTTGAGATTCTGGGATAAAAAACCAGTACGGTTTTGATTCAAATTCTCCTGTTGCAGAAAGAATAATCTTTTCTCCTGCACGGGTTTTTTTAATACTTAAGTCTAGAGTATCGTTTTCAAGTACAAATCCAGCAGAAAGAAACTCAGTCTCAGAGTCTTTGTTAGGCATAAATGTTTCTTTTTCTCGAACGATTTTATACCATGAATCGCTTACTAACCAAGTGTTTTTTATGTAACTAAAAAATATTGGAAAAAAGTTGATATTGTCTGTCAATATTTCGAGTTTATCTTCTTGAAAATAGATTAGAGAGTAAATGCCATTAGCTGTGAACCCATCTTTATGATTATCAAGAATATAATCAATAGCTTTAAAATCAGTTAGGAGTAGGTTTTTTTCATCAAAGCAATAACCTATAAACATTGCGTTTTCTGTTTTTGTCCAGTGGAAAGCGCTATTACCGGTTAGTTTGATATCGAACATTCTTAGTTTGTTAAATAAATAAGCTAATTACAAAGCTAATAAAAAGTAGAGTCGAATAAATAAAATATACTTTTAAATCAAGATAATCGCTTAGACTTACATTGTATTTTTTCTTAAGGATGTATACTAAAAAGAATTTTTCAAAAATATATGAAATTACAGTCGCATATGCTACACCTGCTATACCCCAGAAGTTGATGAAAATTAAACTCAAAGCAACATTCATAATGATTTCTATCAATGAAGAGTAAAAAATGGGTTTAGTGTTTTTTGTCCCGATTAAAATTATTCTCGCAAACACAAATCTGGTTACCACAATTAATATATAAATGTTAAAAATTAATGCACTATCAGTAAATTGTGGGTTAAAGACTATTGGATAAAGGAATTTACTTGTCAAAACAAAAAGTATCGAAACTGGAAACAAATAATGCATTAGTTTTCTTGTCCCATCTTTAAGTTCTTGTGTTGCACTTTGTCTGTTTTCAGATTTCGAGAATTTAGGTGTCATTGCATTACCAAATGCACTTAATAGTAAAATAATAAAAGGCAGTTCTCTTGCACCATATCTGAATACAGCAAAAGTGGCTTCATCAAATTTGTAAGAAATAATAAAACCGTCTATATATTGAGCGCTACCGCTAAGCAAAATGCTTATAATTAGGGGTAATGATAAATGTAAATATTCGCGAATGAATTTTGAAGAAAATTTAATCTCTGAATATTTAATAACTAATATCATTAACCATAGAAATCTGATAATATTTATTAGAACTAATCCATAAAGACCATATCCTAAATCATATCCTAATATGATTGGTACAGTCACGCAAGCCAACTGAAAGGTGAAGGTGATTATTCCGTAAAGAGTAATTTCAACGGTTTTATTTTTCAGGAGATAGATGTACTCTATTAAGTTAACTGGTCCTGAAACAATAATGTACATGAACAAAATCTTCATGTATGGAATCTTATCACCACTTATACTGAATAAATCAGCTATAATAGGTTGAGAAAGATAAATAAAGATTGCGGAAAGGGTGCTAAATGCTGAAAAAATTAGAAAAGTGTTGAAAATCAATGGTGATTTTTTCGCTGCTCCAAAACTTTTGTTATTATCAAAAATTCCAAGGAGTGATTGTAACATACCCCCAATCCAAAAAAAACTAATAGAACCGGCAATTAGTAAAAATGTTTCATAAACACCAATCTCTCCAATACCAAGTTTAGATTTCGTAAAAATTATACTAATTAAAAGAAGTACTCCAAATCGAAAAATCTGAAAAAACTGGAAAGCTCTTATATTGGTAATATATTTCTTGAAGTTCAATTTTTTTAAATTAATATTTTAGGATTTCATGTTTTCTAAATATCCTGTCATTATCTTTTGAATATATTTACCAATAATGTCAAATTCTAGATTAACTGTTGATCCAACTTTAAATGTGTGGAAGTTAGTAACATCATAAGTAAATGGAATTATTGCAACAGAAAATTTATCATCTTTTGAATTTACAACAGTTAAGCTAACACCATTAACTGAAACAGAGCCTTTCTCTACTGTAATATTTCCTTTTGTTCTGTCATATTGGAATGTGAAATACCAAGATCCGTCCACTTCTTTAATATCCGTACAGATTGCAGTCTGGTCTACATGACCTTGTACCATATGACCATCAAGCAGTTTGTCCATTGTCATAGAACGCTCAATGTTAACTTTATCGCCTTCTTTTAGATGTCCCATGTTAGACTTGTCAAGAGTTTCTTGAACGGCAGTAACTTTATAAACTTTATCGTTCTTGTTTACATTAACAACTGTTAAGCAAACTCCGTTATGAGCAACGCTCTGATCAATTTTTAATTGGTCAGCAAAAGAGCAATTAAGGTAAAAGTGAAAATTTGTTTTGTCTTGTTCGATTTTTACAATCTTTGCGGTTTCTTCAACGATTCCTGAAAACATAATATTTTATTTAAAAGTCTTTGTGCTACGCTTAATGAAAGTTATTGTGA
>CAZUQY010000059.1:0-12602 GCA_964622935.1 uncultured Bacteroidales bacterium
TTTTTAACAAAACAATAATTAAAATAGGGAAATGCATTTTTAATTAAAATTAGTGCAAGTAGTGCAAGCATTTTTTAAGATCTGGTGAAAAAACCTTTCACTTTTAAGCTAAACAATTAACTAACTGATTAATCTATTTTGTTTTATGTATTTTTCAGCAGCCCCTAAATAAAAAACTCCCGACTTTCATCGGAAGTTTTCTGTGCCCAGAACAAGACTCGAACTTGCACATCCTTAAGGACACCAGCCCCTCAAGCTGGCGTGTCTACCAATTTCACCATCTGGGCATTTTGGTGAGGCAAAAATAATCATTTTTTTGTTCTAATGTAGATTTTTAGATTTTTTATCTAAACATTAAACACAAATAATGCATTAGAAAATCTAAAAACCTGTACTACTGAGTTTACATAACATATATTTGAATGAAGCGTAAACGTTTCCCTTTTCAACTCTCGGACTAATCATTTCAAATTGATAACATCACTCAAATAAAAACACAAGCTTACTTTTACTCAATTAAAATCATTTTTATACATTTGTAAAAAACAATTAAACATGAATCTATTATCTATAGTTTGGGATGTTGATCCTGTAATCTTCACCATAGGAGAAAGAGGCATCAGATGGTATGGGGTTTTACTAGCTTTTGGTTTTTTGCTCGGATATCTTATTCTTTCAAGAGTAATGAAAAAGGAAGGCAACAAACAAGAGAATATTGACAAACTGGCAATTTTTGTTATCGTTGGTGTAGTAGTCGGATTGCGTTTAGGACATTGCCTTTTCTATAATCCTGGCTATTATTTAACACACCCTTTAGATATTTTTAAAGTTTGGGAAGGTGGACTTGCAAGTCACGGTGGAGCTATTGGAATATTATTAGCTGTTTGGATTTACTCCAAGAAGTTTAAAATGTCTTTTTTAGCTCTATTAGACAGAATTGTGTTGATTGTACCTCTTGCAGGTGGAATGGTAAGGTTAGGTAACCTGATGAATTCCGAAATCTTTGGTGTTCAAACATCTATGCCTTGGGCTTTTAAGTTCATGAGGAATAGAGATGATTTTCAACCTGCAATTGATGCAGCAACAGGACATTGCAACACTATGGATATTAATTGTCTGGCAGAGTACTGGACTCCAAGACATCCCACTCAATTGTATGAAGCACTATTTTATTTTCTTATGTTTATAGTATTCTACTTCGTTTTTAAAAAATATATAAAGAAATGGAAAGAAGGAACTTTTCTTGGTTGGTTTATTGTAGTTATTTTCGTATTCCGCTATCTTGTTGAATTTACAAAAGTTGACCAAGTCGAATTCGAAGGATGGACAGAAGCAATCCGAATGGGACAATTACTTAGTATTCCATTTATTCTCTTAGGACTTTTCTTTTTAGGTAGAGGATATGGCTGGTTTACAAAGAAAACGTAACTAAATAATTTGCTTAAATATATAAATATGAATAATTTCTCATTTTACAATCCTGTTAGGATACATTTTGGAAAAAACCAAATTGATAAACTCGCTGAAGAAATTTCTGGATATAATAAGATAATGCTCACATATGGTATGGGCAGCATTAAACGTAACGGCATTTATGACCGTGTAATTAGCATTCTTAAAGATAAAGAAGTTATTAAATTTGGAGGTATTGAAGCGAATCCTAAGTATGAAACATTGATGAATGCAGTTGAAATTGGGAGAACCCATAAAGTTGACTTCATTCTTGCTGTAGGCGGAGGAAGTGTCATTGATGGATCAAAATTTATAGCAGCAGCAATAAACTATGAAGGATCAGAGCCATGGGATATGCTTTCTAAATACTCAAAGTTTAATTCAGCAATAAAATTAGGTACAATTTTAACATTACCGGCAACCGGATCTGAGATGAATGACGGTGCCGTTATTACACGCAAAGAAAATAATGAAAAGCTTGCTTTTGGCAGTCCTTTACTAATGCCCGTATTTTCAATACTTGACCCAGAAACAATGTACTCATTACCCGACATTCAAATAAGTAATGGTATTGTTGATGCTTTTGTACATACAACTGAGCAATATTTAACATATCCTGTAAATGCTGCCGTTCAAGATGCCTATTCGGCTGCTCTATTAAAAGTTATAGTCCATGAAGGGCCAAAAGCCCTAAAAAACAGAATGGATTATGATGCTAATGCTAATTTGATGTGGGCTGCAACAAATGCTCTTAATCAAGCATTATCAATGGGAGTTCCCACAGACTGGAGTACGCATATGATTGGGCACGAAATAACTGCACTTTTTGGAGTTGACCATGCACAAACACTGGCAATAGTTCTACCAGGAGTTTTATCTGAAATGAAAGAAGAAAAAGCACAGAAATTATTGCATTTCGCAAAGAATGTTTGGGACATTAACACATCTGATGAAATGAAAGCTATGAATCTGGCCATTGAAAAAACAGAGAGCTTTTTCCATTCTGTTGGAATTAAAACAAGACTTTCTGATTACAACATTCCTGAATCTGCAATTGATAATATTTGTATTCGTCTAGTCGCAAAAAACTACGTTAAGTTAGGTGAGAATAAAAACATCTCTCCAGAAATTGTTAAAAAAATATTAAAATCGAGGATATAAATTGTTGAATTGTAATTTTTTCATTAAATTTGGTGGCAAAACAAACCAAAAACTATACTGATGAAAAAACTATTTACTCTTATCACATTAATAGCAATTACATTTGGTGTATTTGCTCAAACAGCAAGAACACTTTTATGGGATGCTACAGAAAGAGATTATCTTGAATATGTCCCAACTTCCTATACTGGTGACAACCCTGTACCTGTTGTTTTCTGTTTACATGGGTTAGGTGATAATATGACAAACTTTAATGGAGCTGGCTTCAACTATGTTGCTGATCAAAAAGGATGGATAGTAATTACACCACAAGCATTAGTTGCCTCTATTGTAGGCCTCGGCGAAATTGGCGAAGCTTGGAACTCTGGTGCTGGAATAGAAGATGCACCAATTGTTGGGGGAAACATAATTCTCAATGAGGGCGTTGATGACTCTGGTTTCTTAATGGCTATTTTAGATTCACTAGAAAATCACTTTAACATTAATACTGATTCTGTATTTTTTATGGGATTTTCAATGGGTGGGTTTATGAGTAACCGTATGGGTGCAGAATATACTGACAGAGTTACAGCCGTAGCTTCTGTAAGTGGCACAATTGGCAAATTCTTTACTCCAGCTCCCACATCCAATATCAATACTCTACACATACATGGAACAGCCGACCAAACTATTACATATGAAGATGCAGGATTCGACACAGGAATGGGTGTTTATTCTGTTGGAATGGGAGCTGAAGAATGTGTCGACTACTGGAAAACATTCAACAATACTGATGAATCGCCAATTGTAAATATCTTCCCAGATACTCAGGCTGACGAAAAAACATTTGAGAGATATGTTTACCTAAATGGAATCGATGACACATACACTGTATTTATAAAAGTTATTGGTGGTGATCATGAATGGTATTATACTCCACAAAACGATATAGATTTTACCACTGAGATATACAAATTCTTTACTAACACAATGGACTTTAGTGTAAATGAAGAAAGCTTAACTGCAAAATCAGACTATTCAATTTTTCCTAATCCTGCCAAGAATCTTGTAAGAATCAATACTGAAAACAAACCTGCTGTTTTAAAAGTATATAACATGTTAGGAGGCCTTGTCAAGGTAATTAAACTTGAAAATAATAGCATTGTTGATGTAAGCAGCCTATCCGAAGGATTATATATTTTCAGAATATGGGATGGGATGAAAAATATTGACAAAAAGATTATCATCAATAGATAAAAGAACATTTGCTTTCATAAAAAAGACGTAATGTGATCACATTACGTCTTTTATTTTTATAATTACTATTGGTATTATTTCAAGAAAGTCGATACGACTTCTTTTACTTCTTTGATTGCATTGTCCAAATTATCATTAATAATTACAATATCAAATTCTTTGGCAAAACCAATTTCATATTTTGCTTTTTCAACTCTTGTTCGGATAGATTGCTCATTATCGGTTGATCTTTTACGCAGTCTACTTTCGAGAACTTCAATTGATGGAGGCATTACAAAAACTGCTAATGCATTTTTACCATAAAATTCCTTAATATTCAAGCCCCCTTTGACATCCACATCAAACACAACATTAAACCCAGCATCCCCAATACGCTCAACCTCTGATTTAAGACTTCCATAATAATTGTTTTCGTAAACTTCTTCCCATTCTAGAAATTCATCATTACTAATCTTCTTTTTAAAGTCTTCAACACTTAAAAAATAATAGTCCTCACCTTCGGTCTCATTATTTCTTTTTTTACGACTACATGCAGAAACCGAAAACTCAAGTTTAAAATCCTTCTCGGAAAGTAAATTATGAACTATTGTTGTTTTACCAGCTCCACTTGGCGCAGAAAATATTAAAACCTTATTCTTCATCAGAATTACAATACATTTAATAATTGTTCCTTAATCTTTTCTAACTCATCTTTCATCATCACAACTAACTTCTGCATTTCGGCATGATTAGCTTTAGATCCCAGAGTATTTATCTCTCGTCCAATTTCCTGCGATATAAAAGCCAATTTTTTACCAACAGGTTCATTACTATCAAGTGTCTCTAAAAAGTACTCACAGTGCTTTTTAAGTCTTACTTTTTCTTCATTCACATCAAGCTTCTCAAGATAATATATTATTTCCTGCTCTAGCCTGTTTGCATCTATAGATCCTTTAGAATCTAATTCTTGTATCCCTTGTCTCAACCTTTCGCGAACAGTGTTAACCCTCTCCTGCTCAAACTCAGGAACCCGTGCAAGTAAACCAAGAATACTTTCAATATTAGCTCTAATATCTTTCTCCAACTCTCCACCCTCGTCTAATCTAAACTTAACACATGCTGCCATTGCTATATTTATTGTACTCATTACCTCTGCCCACTCTTCTACAGACAGATCCTCAACACTATTTTTCATTACATCAGGCATTCTAATAAGACCAGACATTATATCTGCACCAATCGGAATACCGTTCTTTGAAGAAATGTTTTTAAGCTGATTATAATAATTTACGACAGTCTCTTCGTTAATCTGAGTTAGATTCTCAGACCCGTTTAACTCAACAAACATGCAAAAATCAATCTTTCCACGTTTTAACTCTGATGATAACAAACGCCTAATTTCAAGTTCTTTTTCTTTATAATAACCCGGAATTCGGGTATTAATATCTGTTGTTTTTGAGTTTAGAGATTTAATATCGATACTTATCTTCTTGTTTTTGTATTCTAACACTTCACGGCCGTAGCCTGTCATAGAAATTATCATAAGTCTTTTTTGTTAATTTTTACAAAGATGGGATATTTTTGGTAATAAATAAAATTGATATTAAAAAAGGATAAATTTCCATTTATACATAAAAAGGATACTTTAAAAATGTAGGAATCAAAATATTTTGGACAATAATTATCCAATATTAGAGATTTTCTGCAGCACCTTAAGGTCAAGTACTTTTATACGTCTACCTTCCAAAGCAATTACTCGTTCAGAAGCAAAAGTTGATAATGTCCTAATAGCATTGCTTGTTGTCATATTACTCAAACTAGCAATATCTTCTCTAGAAAGCAATGCTTTTATAGTAATCCCATCTTCATAGTATCCATATGTATCAATCAAAAATAATAGAGACTCAGCCAAACGACCTCGGATATGTTTTTGAGTAAGGCTTACTGTTCTCATATTAGAAAATCCCAATTCAGTTGCTAGAGACTTTAAGATTGCAAAAGTGAGATTTGGATCGTTTTTCATAACTGAAAAGAGGACATTTTTCTCTATAGTACAAGCAACAGATACTTCAATAGCAACGGCAGATGCATGATAATTTTGAGAAGCAAAAAGCGCACGATAACCTATAAAGCCGCCAGGTCTAGATAGTCTAACAATCTGATCACGACCGCCAGCGCCCTCCTTAAAAATTTTCACTTTCCCGTCTGACAAACAGATAAGCCCGTTTGGTTTTGTGTTTTCAAGAAAAACCAGTTCATTTTTTTTATATGATCGACATTCTGTGTTTCGTATTAACAACTCTTTATCGTCTTTTGATAAAGAATAAAAAACCGAATCCGGAGAGTTGAATAACAATTCTTTTGAACTTCCTTCTGTCTTCATTTTCATAATATTTTATGACAAAAATATAAGATTTATTATAATGTTACAATAAAACTTTCGAAAAGTTTGTATTTTATTAAAATATTTGGTCATATTTAAAATTATCGCTAACTTGCATTTTAATCTCAATGAAACTTTTATTTATTAATTTAATTCTATAATTTATGAAAAAATTTACTCTACTTTTTATTGTAACTCTTATTTGTACTGTTGCATTTGGACAATATGTACAAAAAGAAGCTCAATTACGTAAAGATGTCCCTGCAATTACTAAACAGGTACATAGCAATAGTAATTATGCTGAGTTAACAAAAGAAGCTATCTGGTCAAATGACTTTTCAGTACCAACTGATTGGGTAATGGACCATACTGCTGCTGCAGAAGATAAAGACTGGGTTATTTGTACTGTAGAAACAGCTCCAACTGATTGGATTCCTGTTTACAAAATGTATGATGACTTTGTTTCTCCTACTGTTGACAATGGTTTCGCTATGTTTAATTCTGATTTTGGAAGTAGCTCAGGAGCTCCTCTACAGGACTCTTGGATACAAATCGCAAATCCAATTAACCTTAGTGCTGTTGATGCCCCTCGTTTTGTATTTTCTACTTATTACAAAAGATACGAAGATTTAGTTTATTTTGAGTACAGTACTGATGGTGTTTTATGGAATCCAATTGAAATACTTACTAACGTCGTTGAGACTGGTATTACTACTCCAGATTTGGTTTATTTATTGAACGTTCCTGAACTTGGAAATGAGCCAATTGCTTATTTCCGTTTCAGAATTACAGGTGATTGGGATTATGGTTGGTTTATAGATGACATTTCAATTGTTGAGGCTCCTGATTATGACTTAAACCTTATTGCAACTGCAACAAACTTCTTTAGCTATGTTAACTATCATGATGCAGATAGCACAGATTTTTACCACATCAGTTCACACTTCGGAATGATTCCTGATGAAGAAATAACTACCCCTGAAAGTTATATTATCTTTAATGCTATTGTTATTAATAACGGTCTACTTGCTGCTACTCCAACTGTTGATATCACTATTACGGATCCAAATACTGAAGAAGCATACACATTCTCATATGTACATGATGCAGAACTAGCTTCTATGGAAATAGATACCTTTGATATTGCATGGGGAGACGGTGAATCTTTCTTACTAACTCCTGAAGATGTGCTATTGGGTCAATACGATATTTCTTTTGAAGCCTATATTGAAGGACAAGTAGATGGTGCTCCAGAAAACAACTCTTTTGAAAATTATTTTGCAGTTACTGATTATGAATATGCACGTGATGGTGGTAATCTTGACGGAGCTTGTGGTCCTGACCAATGGACTAGCTCTACTGGTACCGGTGATAGATTTGGCGTAGATTACACTTTCTTCGAATCAACAACTATTGATTCAGTTCGTGCTTATATCACTTCAACTTCTGACGCTGGAACTGCTCTTGTTTGTTACGCAATGAAATATGATGCAGAATCTGACGATTGGGTTGACTTTGCTAATTCAGCTGTAATTGACATTGCAGAAGAAGACCTTGGCGCATGGAAAACTTTCACATTCACTGACCCTGCAGCTGTTACTCTTGGCGATGAAGATGTTAGCATGGAGATTAAAATTGCCCTTGAATTTTACTATAATGACGCTGGTGCTTTATGGATTGGGGAAGACAATACTATGGATTCAAGTCCTTGGGGAACAAGCTGGCTATTTGTTGGAGATGTAGACGGGTGGACTGTTATCACTAACTATTACAACTCAGCTCCTATGATTAGAGCTTACATTACTCCTACATTAGGTGGTGTAGCTCAGAACTTTGCAGCAAATAATATCAACATGTATCCTAACCCATCAACAGGTGTAGTTACTATTTCTAATGTAGAAGGTGCTACTATCGAAATTATTAACTTAATGGGACAGGTTGTTGCTACTATTAATAATGCAAAAGACATTAACAATATCGATCTTTCAAGCGAAGCTAATGGTACATATATCGTTAGAATCGTTAATGGAACCGAAATTTCTACAAGCAAACTTAATTTATTGAGATAATATTTCAATTAAGAATAAATTCTTTGAAGAAGCACTCCAGTGGGGTGCTTCTCTTTTTATGCACTATTCTCCTAAATTGAGTTTCCTTTCGAAAGCGCTAATCATTAACCTTAAGAATCAGACAAGCATATTCCTTGGAGATTCCGAAAAATTTGAACATATTTATACTAATTTCACAATGGCATGACCTCGCACAACGGGGAATCCCAAAAACGGAATTTATTAAACTCAAAATGCTAATGGTTAATATGTTTAATCGAATCAAACACTTGTCCTAATAAAATTGAAATCATAGTAAAGATTGTACTGTTACAAATATCCAATAAGTATTATAACTATTAGACCAAATTGAATGCGACATAAATATTCGGCATTTAGCAGACTAATCAGTATTATCGCAATAAAACGTAGTCGCTAACAAATAAGAAAATAGCTGCACTAAAAAAGCACAGCTATTCGTTTTTTTTATATAAGACAAACTATTCAACAATCTGAGAACTTTCATATGCCTCTATTCCTTTCTTTAAGAACTCCAAGAAATCTTCAGGATTAGAATTGTATGTCATAGGCTCAACAAGGACTTTTCCTTCAGGAGTCATTAAAACATAAAATGGTTGAGTATTTGTTTTAAAATTCACAATTTGAATATCAGCATTGGCTTCACCCAAAGTTTTCTTCAACTTTCCATCATTAGATGAAGTAAACCACTCTTCTTCAGGCAATTTTACAGATTTTTCATCTACATACAATGCAGTCATAACAACTTTATTATTAAAATATTCGTTTACAGCTGGATCAGACCAGATATTTGCCTGCATTTTTTTACAGTTAGAACAAGAATGTCCTGTAAAATATAATAGTACAGGTTTATCTTGTGATTTAGCACATTCTATTCCCTGCATAACATCAAAGTAACCATTTACATTATAGGCCATATGCATTAATTCAGAATATTTGGGGTCTTCACATAAACTACTTTCTTCTGAATTTACACCTCCTGAATTAATAGTAAGATCAAACTGTTGAGATGTTTTTGGAGGCAATAAACCTGCAATACCACTCAAATTTGCACCAAAAATACCTGGGAAAAGATAAATTGCAATTACAAAAGATGTCATTGCTAACATCAATCTAAAGAAACCAACATGTGGTACCTCACTATCATGAGAGAATCGTATTTTACCTAATAAGTATATACCCATCATAATAAAAATAACGACCCAAATACCAATATAAAGGTCTCTACTTAAAATTCCGAGGTGATAATTTTGATCAATGTTTGAAAAATATTTTAATGAGAATGCTAAAATAACAAATCCCATAACAACTTTAACTGCATTTAACCATCCACCTGATTTTGGAAGTTTCTTCATCATGCCAGGTGCAAGAGCTAAAATTGTAAAAGGCAAAGCAAACCCAAGACCAAATCCTAACATCCCAATAGCAGGCTCTAAAACATTCCCGCTTGCGGCTTTAACCAATAATGCACCAATAATTGGGCCTGTACAACTAAAACTTACTATAACTGTAGTCAGGGCCATAAAAAATGATGCAAACAATCCACCTTTATCAACCTGTTTATCAGCTTTATTGACAAGACCGGATGGTAAAACAAACTCGAATAAACCAAACAATGAAGCAGCAAAAACAACAAATAAAAGAAAGAATATTAAATTAGGAATCCAATGAGTACTTAAAACCGTTGTAAAATCAGCACCAGCACTTGTCAATGAGACAATAATTCCAACAATAGTATATAATAATGTAATTGAAATTCCAAAAATAAGTGCTTTCAGCATATTCCTTGACTTTTTCTCGGATTTCTGCATAAAGAAACTTACTGTCATTGGTATCATTGGAAAAACACAAGGGGTCAAAATGCCAATAATTCCAAATAAAAATGAAAGGAGAAAGAAAGATAGAAGAGAATTATCTTTTTTCTCAGTATTTTCAAAACTATTTTCAGTTACAATAACAGGAGTACTTGCTTTAGTTTCCTGACTTACATTGTCGCTTACTTCAGCTCCACCATTAACTGCAAAAAGCATATCATAATTTAATGGTATACATGCGCCATCTTCAAAACAAGCTTGTCCATCGAGTATTCCGGTAATATTAAACCCCTCATCAGAAAGCACCTTAATCTTCTGCTTAAATGTTGCTTGATGTTCAAAGAAGGTCACCTCAAGTAGAAATACATCATCAAACTCAACAATTGGATCTGGAGACTCAACGACACTATCAATTATCTCAAAATTATCCCCAAGCTCAAACTCAAAATACATAGGCATTGGGCCGCCAAGTTCAAAATATTCTCCATATAAATGCCAATGATCTTCAATCTGAGCCTCTATCACTAGATTTACATAATCGTTATCAATTTCTTCAGTAGAAAATGTCCAGGTGACAGGCTCTTCAACTTGTGCAGAAATAGAATTAGCACCCAACATCATAATAATGCCTGCTAACAGAGCCAAAAAGTACTTTTTAGAAATCATAATAATAAATTTTAAATTAATAAAATAGTTCCTCATCACTTGCATTAAAAAAGTGATATTCCATATATGAATAAGCCATCATAGGTAATATACTTATTTTGCATTGATATGTTTTTTGCCAGGTCTTTCGAACAGATTTCATTATTCCTTTTGTTAGATAAGCCTGTACAAAAGGATGAGTTTTAAGCACTATGTTTTTGGTTTTATGTTTCTTTAGTGTGTACTTAAGATTGTTTTCGATTTCGTCGGTTAAGGAAATACTTGCTCCAATTTTTCCTGTCCCTTTGCAACAAGGACATTTTTCAGATGTCTTAATTTCCATTTCAGGTCTTACCCTTTGCCGGGTAATTTCCATAAGACAAAATTTACTTAGAGGAATAATATGATATTTAGCGCGTTCGCCATCCATACATTCTTTCATCTTATCGTAAATTTTGCGTTTGTTTTTCTCATCGTGAATATCAATAAAATCAACGACAATAATTCCACCCATATCTCGCAATCTTAACTGACGGGCAATTTCTTCAGCTGCAATTAGATTAACTTCAGTTGCATTTTCTTCCTGATCTTGCTCTGAATTACTGCGATTCCCTGAATTTACATCAACTACATGAGCAGCTTCTGTATGTTCGACGATTAAATATGCACCATTACGCATTGGAACTGTTTTTCCAAAAGCTGTTTTAATTTGCTTTTCAATCCCAAAATGGTCAAAAATAGGTTCTTTGTCATTATATAACTTTACAATTTTACTTTTCTCCGGAGCAATATCTGTAATAAAATCTTTAATCCCATCATATGTT
The DNA here is from genome assembly GCA_964622935.1 of uncultured Bacteroidales bacterium. Taxonomy (GTDB): domain Bacteria; phylum Bacteroidota; class Bacteroidia; order Bacteroidales; family ML635J-15; genus Bact-19. The sequence goes on from CAZUQY010000059.1 coordinate 11,582, forward strand.
GACTCATCATTTACAACAATCTGATTAAATGAAGAATTCAAAATATCCCGTAAAATTGCTGTTGTTCTATTTATTTCCCCAATCATCAATGTTGGGGGTTTAACACCGCTGAGATTTCGGTGTACTGTTTCCCACTTTTCGATTAAGCTATTCAACTCTCTATCCAGCTCTGCTACCATTTTTGTCTCAGCAACAGTACGTATAATTACTCCATAATTATTTGGTGTAATACTTTCAATAAGATTACGTAGACGATTTCTTTCCTCAACCGATTTAATTTTTTGACTTACTGATGTTTTAGAAACAAAAGGCATTAACACAAGATTTCTTCCTGCAATAGAAATCTCACATGATAATCTTGGACCTTTTGAAGAAATTGGTTCCTTTGCTATTTGGACAAGTACATATTGCCCAACACTTAGAACGTCATTAATTTTTCCATTTTTATCAATGTCCGGTTCGGGTGTGATTTTGCTGAATTTTATATCTTTTTGTTTCTTGCTAAGTCCAATATGCAAGAACTTATTGAGTGTTTGAAAACCTGCTCCAAGATCAAGATAATGAAGAAAAGCATCTTTTTTATACCCGACATCAACAAAAGCAGCGTTTAATCCTGGCATAAGTCTTTTTACTTTGCCTAGATATATATCACCAACAGAGAACTCAATATTACTGCGTTCTTTATTTATTTCTACCAGCTTTTTATTGTGCAATAAAGCAATATTGATTTCGGAGCTACGTACATCAATATATAGTTCACTTTGAATTTCTTCTTTTTGCTGGTTCACTTTTATACCTTCGTTTTATAAAATTAAATCAAACCCCGGGCTAATTCCCAAGGTTTGATCATATAAAATTTAATAAAGAAAAAAGTTTATTTTCTCTTTTTATGTCTGTTTTTACGAAGACGTTTTTTTCTTTTGTGAGTAGACATTTTATGTCTTTTTCTTTTCTTTCCGCTTGGCATAACTGTATAATTTAATGATTATCTTTAACTTCTAATGTAAATGCTTTTGATGGT
>CAZUQY010000060.1:0-12537 GCA_964622935.1 uncultured Bacteroidales bacterium
CATTTCAGAAAGAGAGAAAACTTAACCCCTGTTGCATTTACTAATTGAATTTTTCGTTTCTATTTCATCTGCTTTTTCATAACATTAAATATATAGAATTATGAAAGATTTTGTATTTCAGTCAACTCCAAAAGTTGTTTTTGGGCTAAAATCAATCGATTTATTGACTAGCGAAGTTGCCTTTTTCAACAAAAAAAGGGCATTTTTTGTAGTTGACCCAATAGTTGCCAAACTAGATTTTTTCAATTCTATTATTTCTAAATTTAAAAATACAGATATTCAATTCGGCATATTCTCTGAAATAGAGTCTGACCCAAGTTTCGAAACTGCAGACAATGCCACATTTTCTGCTCGAGATTTTAACGCAGAAATAATAATTGGCATTGGTGGTGGCTCTGCTTTAGATATAGCCAAAATTGTTGCAATAACATCAAGAACTGGCGAAACGGCCAAGAGCTTAATAAACAAACCGGAAATCACAGAGAATGGCCTTCCACTAATATTAATCCCAACAACTGCAGGCACGGGTTCAGAGGTTACACACATCAGCATACTAAGTAATAACAATGAGAAAATCAAAAGCGGATTAGTTAGTCCAAGATTATATGCAGATGTAGCGATTTTAGATCCTGAAATCACTTTAAGTTTACCACAAAACGTAACAGCCTTCAGTGGAATCGATGCCATTATACATGCACTTGAGGCACTAACTTCTAAACTTGCCACCCCACTAACTGACCTAATTGCTTTAGAAGCACTTTCTATTCTTTATAATAACATTTTTGAAGTGTTTTCTAACGGGAAAAACATTGAAGCTCGCAGCAACATGCTTTATGGCAGTATGTTGGCAGGTAAAGCTTTTGCAAATTCGAGTGTTGCCGCTGTACACGCTTTTGCATATCCAATTGGTGCCGAATTTCATATCCCACATGGCTTAGCCAATTCAATAATGCTATTACCAGTACTACGCTTTAACATTAATTCAGAAATAAAAAAGTATGCAAAAGCAGCAAAAGCTATCGGCATTAATACCAAAGGTATCACACAAAAAGAAGCTGCATATCAACTAATAATTAAGCTTGAAGAGATGCTTAATACATTAAAAGTTAAAAGGTACTTAAGATTCCACGGAGTTAAACAATCTGATATCCCAAAACTTGCTGAGAAAGTTATGAAAATTAAAAGACTAATGAATAATAACCCAAGGAAAATTAGTTTGAAAGATGCAGAAAAATTATATCAAGAAGCGTTTTAGTTTAGATTCTAATACTTACGTCTCCAGATATACTTTTGTCTCCTAATATTTTCTCGGCCGGTTCCTCTAAGAATATATGCAATAATTACAAGTGCAATAAAGATAAGCACTATTATTCCCAACACAACCATTGTGCCCGATATAAGCAAATAAAATACAATGGAAAGTCCGATTGCTGTTGAAAGCCCTAAGAAAACAAAGAAAAATATCTTTAAAACACTTAATGCGACAAATTCAACTTCGATTGCCTTTTCATACTCTTTACGACTCATCCTTTTATAAGTGACAATAAGATTTTCCACTCTATTTTTTTCTGAGGTGTTCCAGTTTGAAATTACATTTTCAACAGTCATTTCCTTATTCAATGCCATATGTTTTAAAAACTCTCTTGCAATAACCATTTTTTCGAAATGAGCTTCAAATTTTGGCATTGGTCGAACAGATGAATGAAATTTAACAGAGTTATTTTCAAAATTTATATCTATCTTCTTAGCGCTATCCTTTGGTTTAATCTTTAATATTTTCCTCAAATAATCTATATCATCTTTGGTAAGATCTTCCATTTTGCAAGGTTTTAAATGTTAAAGATAATTATAAAACTCTACTTACTCAAATTGAAGGATATTTCTTCCTAAATGTTTTTAATTAGTATTTTATGGAATAGTACAAGTGGCTGTATCAAAGAGTCGATTTAACAAAAAAATTACAGCTATGAATTGCGAAGCAATCATGAATACAAATTAAAAAAACTAAATTATGAATAAAAAAATGATTCTATCAGTAACGATATTTTTAGCAATGATTCTCTGTCTTCAGGCAAACGACAAAATAATCGATTCGAAAATATCACATGTGACAGTTTTTCCAAATTCTGCTCAAATAACAAGAACCGGAACCTTCGCAACACAAGCAGGCCTTACAACAGTGATTTTTGAAAATGTATCACCCTATGTAAATCAGGCAAGTATACAAGCAAAAGGAAAGGGTAGTTTTACAATTCTCGATGTTCAATTCAGTTATAAGCAACCTGAGATTGTACTAACAAACAACAATGAGCTCCCGCCTAAAATCATAAGAAAAATAAGCTTATTAGAGGATTCCATAGCCTATTTGAATTTTGACTTATCTGACTTAAGTTCAGATATCTCCTCACTCGAACTTGAAAAGAACATCTTACTTAATAACTCTTTGGTGAAAGGACATGGAGGAGATACAATTACAGAACTTAAGGCTACAATGGAGTATTTCAGAATCAGGATAAATGACATTAATGATCAGATGCAACAACTCAAACGTAAGGAGTTTAAACTTAAAAAGACTCAAAAAAGTATGAATAATCGTCTTGCCGAATTAAAAGCATATAATCAGCAACAAAACCCTAAGCCAGTAAACAACAAACCTATATACCAGATAAAAGTTACAGTAAGTTCCGATTACGCAGTAAATGGAAGCCTCGAAATTAATTACATGGTAAGCAATGCTGGATGGACTCCAACATACGACCTTAAGACTTCCGGCATTGAAAATCCTATTCAATTAGTTTATAAAGCAAATGTTTGGCAGAATACAGGTGAAGAATGGGAAAAGACCATGTTAAAACTATCAACAATAACTCCATCTGCAAACAATGCAAAACCAATTTTGCCCATTTCATACATTAGTTATTATGCATATCAGACTATGCAAACAGCTTCTACAGGTGGAAATCGTCATGAATCTAAAAAAGACATGGGCGCCCCTTCTTCTGTAGTTAATACTGATGATGAGATGATTTTGGATGCAGATTATTCATACAACTACACCAGCGCTGCCCAAACAATGACAAATGTTGAATTCGAAATTAAATTACCTTATACAATCCCTAATGATGGTAAATATCATGTAATTCCAATTCAAAATGAAACTATTCCAACAAAATATGTTTACTATATTGTTCCAAAAATAGAATCTCAAGCATTTTTAATTGCAAAATTAACTGATTGGCAAAAACTTGATTTATTGCCTGGACCAGCAAACATCTATTTTGATGGAACATTTGTTGGCGAAACTCAAATAAATCCTTCAACATTATCAGACACTCTGGAATTAGCACTTGGACGCGACAGAAGTCTACAAATAGAACGCAAAAAAGTTAAAAATGAAACTGAGAAAAAGCTTGTAGGCTCAATTGTAACTAAAATAATCACTTACGAAATTACTCTAAAGAACACAAAGTATGCATCAGTTGATATTATATTACAAGATAATATTCCAATTACAACAAGCGAAGATATCAAAGTAAAAATGACAGATGATGGTAAAGCAATTTATACGGAATCAAATGGCCTACTTAACTGGAACAATACTCTCAAAGCGGGCGAGACAAAAAAATATACTTTTAGCTATGAAATTGAATATGATAGTTCAAAGCCAATTTCTGGTAATTTCTAAAAGACACATCGCAAAAAAATATCCGTTAATTTTTTGACGGATATTTTTTTATAAAATAAATTCCTCATTTTATTGTTTTATATTTATACCATAATATTTATTTTAAAATTTATATTTTTGTACAAAAGTTTAAGACTATGAAAAAATACCATTTACTATTTATCATTCCAGCATTATTTATCTTCTTCTCGTGCAATAACTCTGGTTATAATAACACTCCTATGGCACATGGCAATCCGGGAGAGATTATTGTTGTAATGAGTAACGAAAGTTGGAATTCTGAACCTGGTGATTCGATGAAAGCAATTTTTAATGATTACTGTCCAGCTGTGCCTTTAGAAGAACATATTTTCGATTTACATCAAATTCCAAAAGGAAAATTTATTGATCAGAATTTATACCACCGAAACATTATTTATCAGGAAATTAATCCTGATCTTACAGAAACAAAGACTGTATTCTCAAAAGACAAATATGCACAAAATCAGGTTTTTGTAAACATTTCTGCACCAAATCAAGCAGCTTTTGTGCAAGAGCTTAGCAAGTACAGACACAATTTAATTAAACTTTTTCTCGAAGCAGATAGAGACAGGTGGATTACTCAACTCTCAAAGAATGTAAACACAAACGTCTCAAATAAAATTCTTGACAGATACAATATCTCAATTAAAATTCCATCAAATTATTATCTCGATGAATACCGTGATAATTTCTCATGGATTTCTCATGAATCGCGCACATATACAATGGCTATTTTTATTTACACTTATCCATTAACAGACACAACAGAATTTACCACAAAGTATCTAATAGCAAAACGAAATGAGATATTAAAAGAGAATGTACCGGGAGAACGTCCGGGTTCATATATGACAACAGAAGTAAAATATGATTATCCACATCTTAAAATAATCAATCACAATGGAATTGAAACAGCAGTAATGAGAGGGCTTTGGAGAGTGCATGGTGATTTCATGGGTGGCCCTTTTGTTAGTTACACAAAAATTGATAAGCCAAGACAAAAACTTGTATGTGTAGAAGCATATGTTTATTATCCAAATGAAGAAACAAGAGATAAAATAAGACAACTTGAAGGAATTATCTACACATATGATTTGGTAAAATAATACTAACCACTAATTAATTTTGTCTTGTAAAAGAAAACAAGTAAATTTGATTAGATTTTAAATTATTGATACATTTGCAAAAAAAATAAAAAGAAATGAATCTTAACAAAGTACTTTTAATAGGAAGATTAGGTAAAAACCCAGAAGTAAACTACATAAAACCAGACGCACCTGTAGCCAAATTCTCATTAGCAACCAGTGAGTCTTATAAGACTAAAGATGGCGAGAAAAAAGAAATTACAGAATGGCATAATATTGTCGCGTGGCGTTATACTGCAAAATTTTGTGAATCATACCTCGAAAAAGGAATGTTAGTTTATATTGAAGGAAAAATACAAACACGCAAATGGGATGGTAAAGATGGAATAACAAGATATTCAACAGAAGTAGTTGCTGATCAAATAAAAATACTCGAACGCAAATCAAATGTATCAGACACTAATTTCCAACAACCAGCAGAACCCAAAGTTGCTGCAAAACCTGAACCAACAAACGATCCATTTGCTGACACTTCTCCTGAGTTTAAATCTGGCATTGACGACGACTTACCGTTTTAACTAAAGACAAACACCTTGGACCCTGAGCCTTATAGATACTGTTTCTTGTTATTATCAATTGCTCCACTTTCGGTTAATTCTGTTATTGTGGGCTTAATAACAATCGCTGTTTTATTGTTTTTATCAGCTATGGTTTCGGCCAGCGAAGTTGCTTTTTTTAGCCTTTCACCTAAAGATAAGAACAAAATCAAACACACAAAATCAAACACAGCCCAATTAATTCAAAAATTATTACTAAGACCAAATAAACTACTTGCAACTATTTTAGTAGCAAATAACTTTATTAATGTCGCCATTATTATTCTTTCAACATATATCTCTGCATATTTATTTGCAGGAATTCAAAACGAAGTGATTTACATACTGGTTCAACTAGTTGGAGTAACTTTCTTAATCCTACTTTTTGGAGAAATGATTCCAAAAATATTTGCAAGTCGATACCCTGTAAGAATTGCAAAAATGATGGCATATCCATTATCTTTTTCTGCAACAATATTTTATCCCTTAAGTTATTTATTAATTAAATCTACAAGTATTGTAAATAAAAGACTTCAGAAAAAACACAAAAACAACATAAGTATAGAAGAACTCTCACAAGCAATTGAGCTAGCATCTGACGAACTAAAAGATGACAAAGAAATGCTTGAAGGAATTGTAAACTCTTCAAAATTAGAAGTAAAGGAGATATTAACTTCCAGAGTTGATGTCTTTGCAATTGAATACAATGACAAATTTACAAAAGTAATAGGTCAGATTATAGAATCCGGTTTTTCTAGAATCCCGGTTTATGTAGAAAACTTAGATAATATCAAAGGCGTACTATACATTAAAGACGTACTCCCTTACATAGGTTTACAAAACAAAGAAGAATTCAAGTGGCAGAAACTTATCAGGCCTCATTTTATTGTTCCTGAAATGAAGAAGATTTCTGATTTGCTTACCGATTTTCAAAATAAGAAACTTCACATTGCTATTGTTGTGGATGAATATGGAGGTGTAAATGGTCTTGTGACACTCGAAGATATTCTAGAGGAATTTGTAGGCGAAATACAGGACGAGTCGGATACTGAAGAGGACAATTACATAAAAATAGATGAAAACAACTATGAGTTTGATGCTAAAACCAGCATAGTTGACTTTTGTAAAGTCATTGATGCTGATTATAACACGTTCCATGACCTTAAAGGAGATTCAGATACTCTTGCTGGTTTGATATTAGAAATTAATGGAGAAATTCCGGTTAAAAATGATGAAATAAAAACTGCTGGTTATGACTTTATTATTACTGCAGCTGATGATCGCAGAATAAAAAAAATAAAAGTTAAAATCAATAAACCTTCAGCAAGAAAACACAAAAACAAATTTTGAATAAATTAAATATTGCTATTTTCAAAATGAAAAAACATCTGATTGTAATACTAGCGCTATCAACATTATTGACATCTTGTAACAATAATGACCCCCTACCTCGCCCAAGAGCGTACTTTAGAATTGATACGCCTGTAAAAAGCTATAAACTCTATGACGATGTATGTCCTTTTACATTTGAATTACCTGTTTATGCATTTATAATAAAGGAGAAAGCAGACTATTGCTGGATGGATATTTATTTCCCACAGAACGAAGCAACTATTTACTTAACATATAAACCTATAGACAACGATCTCAACACCCATATAGAAGATTCTAGAGAATTTGTTTACAAACACACTGTAAAAGCTGACGCTATCGAAGAAACAGTGTACGAAAACGACAGTCTTAATGTTTATGGAATGTTATACGACCTAAAAGGGAACACGGCTTCTTCGATACAATTTTACCTCACTGACAGCACGACTAATTTCATTAGAGGATCACTATATTTTAACGTACCCCCTAATAAAGATTCTCTTGCTCCTGTAATTGAATTTATCAGAGAAGACATTTTACATATGATTGAAAGTTTTGAATGGAAATAATATGGCTCTCATTCAAAAAGATTTTGCCAAAAACAATTCACTATCAGGGATATGGGAAATTTCTGAAAGTGAAGTAGAACTAAAACAAGCCTGCGATTTAACAGAATACGACAAAAATCTTTTATTAGAAACAGGCTCCGAACACAGAAGAATTGAACTATTAGCAGTAAGAGCTTTACTGAAAACTCTAAATCCAGAAATTGAAATCACATACGACAACCGGAAACCAATTTGCAACAAAGGGTTTATCAGCATTTCGCATTCTGACAGTTTTGCTGCTGTAATCTGGCATCCTACAAAACGCTCAACTGTTGACATTGAACGTATCAATGAAAGAATTCATCGAATTGCAAAAAGAGCTCTAAACGAACCAGAACTACGATATGCAAAAAATAATACAGAAACCTTAACCACAATCTGGTCTGCAAAAGAATGTATCTATAAAATTGCCAATGAACCAGGCATTGAATTTAAATCACAAATAGAAGTAGCAGAGTCCACATCGAATGATTTCATTAGTTGTAATCTAATCCTTACGGATATAAGTATCAATTATAAATTAATAAAAACGATTTTGAGAGATCATGTACTAGTTTGGGGTGTTTTCTAAAACACTTAATATCTCATCGTTTAAAATGCTGCATTTCATCCGGAATAATCAAAGAAATTTCAACAAGCCCCGCAACAACACCCCTTTTGAACCATGGAGCCTGATATATGATCTTCTTCATACCTTTTTTTTCAATAGTATAGGCATTTGTTTGTCCGGTTTTCAACAATTCATGTATTTTTTCCGATGATAACGGATTATGACAATCAAACAATGACTTGCCAATCAAAGATTCGCCGCCATATTTTTGAAAAGTTGCTTCCGACTTCTCATTCATGTATATAATCTTCCCGTCTTTGTCACAAGCAGTAACTGCAAAGGGTAGTTCCCTAAAAATTTCCTCTGTCATTTTTTAAAATATTATTGAAACACTAAAATAATCTATTTCAAAAACAAAACTACTTCAAATAAAAATAATTCTATTAAATATTAGTCCTTTAAAGCACAACAAAGGCAAAAAAAAACCACTCAATTCACTTGTATATCAAATATTCATTATAATTTTGCATCATAAAACAAATTATCTGAAAAGATGGACGAAAAATTATTTCAGGAATTTCCTCCTATACCCACAGAATCCTGGGAGGAAATTATCCAAAAAGATTTAAAAGGTGCTGATTACGACAAGAAACTTGTCTGGAAAACTATTGAAGGCTTTCCTGTTAGACCTTATTATCGTAACGAAAATTTAAACGGGCTAGATTATTTAATGACAAACCCAGGAGAATTCCCATATACAAGAGGCAACAATGCTACAAATAATTGGGAAATTCGTCAGGACATAGTTGTTAATGATGCTAAGAAAGCTAACGAACTTGCTCAGAAATTAGTCAAAGGTGGTGTAACATCAATTGGTTTTAATTTCAAAGCTGACATCGACAAAGCTGGTTTTGCAAGTTTACTTCAAGGAATAAATCCTGAAGAAATTGCTTTAAACTTCGAGGCATCAACAATGTCGGCAAAATATGTTGAGTATCTTGCGGATTTCGTCAAATCCAATAGATTTAATCCAGAATTAGTAAGAGGATCGAATAATTTTGATTCACTTGGCTACATTTTGATTAATGGTAAATCGTTTTGCGGAAACAAATCGTGCAAGTGTGCTGAAAGCATGATTAAGGAGTTTGGTACATTATTGCCAAAGTTCAAATTAGTAAGCATCAATGCAAAGCATTTCAATAATGCTGGTGGATCTGCTGTACAAGAATTAGCTTTTGGATTAGCAATGGGAGCTGAATATCTTCGTAAATCCGCTGATGAAAATATTTCGATTGACGATATAGCTTCGAAAATGCAATTCAATTTTGCAATAGGTTCTAATTACTTTATGGAGATGGCAAAACTTAGAGCTGCAAAATTGCTTTGGGCAAAAATTGTAAAAACAAATAACCCAGAATGTGACTGTTCTGCAAAAATGTATGCTCATAGTGAAACATCTACATGGAATAAAACAATTTATGATCCATACGTAAATATGTTAAGATCAACAACAGAAGCAATGTCTGCTGTTCTTGGTGGAACAAACTCACTAAATGTAAATCCTTTCGATTCAACATATTCTGAACCAACTGAATTCTCTTTAAGAATTGCAAGAAATGTTCAAATCATAATTAAAGAAGAAGCTCATTTCGATAAAGTTGTTGATCCTGCAGCAGGTTCATATTATATTGAAAATCTTACCGATTCAATTATAGAAAATACTTGGAAATTATTCTTGGAAGTTGAAGAAAAAGGTGGTTTTGTTGCTGCACTAAAAACTGGTTTTATTCAGAACGAAATTGAAACAACAGCAGAAAAGCGCAATAAGAACATTGAAACACGTAGAGAGATTTTCTTAGGAACAAATCAGTATCCTAATTTTAACGAAATATTAGCAGACAAAGAAATTAGAGCTATGCATACTGTTAAAGTTAGCGATTTGCCAATTAAACCTATCAAATTATATCGTGGTGCTGAAGAATTTGAAAAAATGCGCTTACGTACAGATAAGTCAGGCAAACGTCCTGTAGTTTTCATGTTAACAATTGGTAATCTAAATTTCAGAAAAGCACGTGCACAGTTTAGTTCAAATTTCTTTGCTTGTGCAGGTTTTGAAGTAATTGATAATAATGGTTTCGAAAATATTGAGCAAGGAGTACAAACAGCAAGAGAGAAAAATGCTGACATAATTGTACTTTGTAGTTCAGACGACGAATACAAAACTTACGGACCTGAACTTAATACTGCTAAGAATAATGAAGTTGTTGTAATTGCTGGAAGCCCTGCATGTAAAGATGAGTTAGAGTCTAAAGGTATTACAAACTTTGTTCATGTCAGATCAAATGTACTGGAGGAATTAAAAAGGTATCAACAATTACTTGGCATTAACTAAAAACTGTATTTCAATGAAACCAAATTATAAAGATATTAATATTAAATCGAAACCTGCCAGCACACAAACTGGTAAAGAATGGCAGGAAAGTAATTCGATTAAAAAAGACTGGATAACTGCCGAACAAATTCCTGTTAAAAAAGTGTATTCGAAAGAAGACCTTGAAAACATGGAGCATCTAAACTACTCTGCTGGTAAGCCACCATATTTACGTGGACCTTACTCAACAATGTATGTAATGCGCCCTTGGACTATCAGACAATATGCGGGATTTTCAACAGCTGAAGAATCAAATGCTTTTTACCGCAGAAATCTTGCTGCTGGTCAAAAAGGTTTATCTGTTGCATTTGACCTTGCTACTCACAGAGGATATGACTCAGATCATCCAAGAGTAGTTGGTGATGTTGGTAAAGCTGGTGTTGCTATTGACTCTGTTCTGGACATGAAAATTCTTTTCGATCAGATTCCTCTTGATAAAATGTCTGTTTCGATGACAATGAACGGTGCTGTATTACCAATTATGGCATTTTATATTGCTGCAGCCTTAGAACAAGGAGCAAAACTTGACGAACTTGCAGGAACAATTCAAAATGATGTTTTGAAAGAATTTATGGTGCGGAACACTTATATTTATCCACCTGATTTTTCAATGAAAATAATTGGTGATATTTTTCAGTATGCATCTCAAAAAATGCCGAAGTTTAACTCAATATCAATTTCTGGATACCACATGCAAGAAGCAGGTGCGACAAATGATATTGAGCTTGCATATACTTTAGCAGATGGTCTCGAATATCTTCGTACAGGAGTAAATTCTGGTTTAGATATTGATGCATTCGCTCCACGTTTGTCTTTCTTCTGGGCTATCGGAATGAATAACTTTATGGAAATTGCGAAAATGAGAGCAGCAAGAATGCTTTGGGCAAAATTAGTTAAACAGTTTAATCCAAAGAATCCAAAATCTCTTGCATTACGTACTCACTGTCAAACTTCAGGTTGGTCGTTAACCGAACAAGATCCATTTAACAATGTGGCTCGTACATGTATCGAAGCTATGGGTGCAGCATTAGGTCACACTCAGTCACTACATACCAATGCTCTTGATGAAGCCATTGCTTTACCAACTGACTTCTCTGCAAGGATTGCAAGAAACACTCAGATTTACATACAAGAAGAAACCAATGTATGCAAACAGGTTGATCCTTGGGCTGGATCATATTATGTAGAGTCATTAACTCACGAAATTGCTCAAAGAGCTTGGAAATTGATTCAGGAAGTTGAAGAACTAGGTGGAATGGCAAAAGCAATTGAGTCGGGAGTTCCTAAAATGAGAATTGAAGAAGCTGCTGCTCGTGCACAAGCACGAATCGATAGTAAAGTTCAAACTATTGTTGGAATAAATAAATATCGTCTTGAAAAAGAAGATCCAATTGACATTTTAAATGTTGATAATACAGCAGTTAGAGAATCGCAAATAATTAGATTACAAAAACTAAAAGCAGAAAGAAATGAGTCTGAATGTCAGGCTGCCCTTGAAGCAATTACCAAATGTGCCAAAACCGGTGAAGGTAATTTACTTGAATTAGCTGTTGACGCAGCAATGAAAAGAGCAAGTTTAGGTGAGATTTCTGATGCTTGTGAAAAAATAGCAGGGAGGTACAAAGCAGTGATAAGATCAATATCAGGAGTTTACTCCTCAGAATCGAAAAACGATCCCGACTTTATGAAAGCCAGGGAATTGTGTAGCAAATTTGCTGACAAAGAAGGTCGTCAGCCACGTATTATGGTTGCAAAAATGGGTCAGGACGGACACGACCGCGGTGCAAAAGTTGTCTCTACAGGATATGCAGATGTAGGATTTGATGTTGATATCGGACCACTTTTCCAAACACCGGAAGAAGCTGCAAAACAAGCTGTAGAAAATGATGTTCATATTCTAGGAGTATCTTCATTAGCGGCAGGACATAAAACACTCATTCCAGCTGTAATTGCTGAACTTGAAAAACTAGGACGTGGAGACATTATGGTTATCGCTGGTGGAGTTATCCCATCACAAGATTATAAATTTCTATACGACGCAGGGGTTGCCGCAATCTTTGGGCCTGGATCTTCGGTTTCGAAAGCTGCGGTGCAGATACTGGAACTTTTAATAGCAGAATAATAAATAAATGCACAAAAAAGCAATCTCTATTTAATGCGCAATTATTTATATTACAAAAATATTTTTTA
>CAZUQY010000061.1:0-12374 GCA_964622935.1 uncultured Bacteroidales bacterium
TGGAAAATAATTGTCATGAGAAATCTGTGGTTAGCCTAATTACTCACAAATTACCAGATTCGAATATCTATCGAAAAACTCTTGATGTTGCAAAGCATACTTATTGTTATATTTCTCCATTGTATTTTGGTGTTGATAATTACCATCCAAATCAAGGTGCTTATAGAATGCACATGAAAAAGAATAAATTCCTAAAAAACTTGTTGAAAGAAGTATTCTTTACAAAAAATGTTAAGTATGAAGCATCGCAGAATTTCGGGAATTATGATGTGAATATTTAACAGGAATCAATTATTCGCGATTCAATTATATTATCATTTGAGATTATAAATATTTTCCCTAAAAACAATCCTAAATAAAAAGAGGCTGTTCCATGCTAATAGGGACAGCCTCTAAGTATTTTAATAGACAATTTTATTAAAATTTCACTGCAGCTTGCATACCATTTTTAATTGCTTCTTCGTTAAGAGGGAGTAATTTATGGTTACGAACAGGAATGGATTTTTTTAGTCCTTTCACTACATTTTCCATTTTAACAATAGGTTTGATTTTTAGATAAGCACCTAAAACTACCATATTGAATACTTTAACGTTACCCATTTCTTTTGCAATACTTGTTGCTTCAACTTTATAGATATCAATATCTTTACGATTAGGATGACGGGTAATCCCATTTGGATCGTACAATAATGTTCCACCAGGTTTTACCATTGCTTCAAATTTATCCATTGATTGTTGGTTAAGGATAATAGCAGTATCATAAGCAGTAAGAATAGGAGAACTAATTCTGTTATCACTAATAATAGCTGTAACATTTGAAGTGCCTCCTCTCATTTCTGGTCCGTATGATGGCATCCATGAAACTTCTTGGCCTTGCATTAGTCCAGAGTAAACAAGAATTTTACCCATTGAAAGAACACCTTGTCCACCAAATCCAGCTATAATAATTTCTTCAGTCATAATTTCTAATTTTTAATTATTTATTAACTAATTCGCCATCCACTTTGATGTCTCCAAGTGGATAAAATGGGAACATATTTTCTTCCATCCATTCGTTTGCAGCTACTGGAGCCATTTTCCAACCAGAGTTACAGTTAGAAACGATCTCTATGAATGTTACACCTCTTTTTAGTTCCTGATTTTCAAAAGCTTTACGAATAGCTTTTTTAGCTTTACGTACGTTTCTTGGTGTGTGAACAGAGTGGCGACTAACAGAATATACTCCTGGAAGTGTTGCTACTATTTCAGTCATTTTTAATGGATTTCCCATCATTTCAACATCTCTACCATAAGGGGAAGTTGATGATTTCATTCCTGGTAGAGTTGTTGGAGCCATTTGACCACCAGTCATACCATATATTCCGTTATTTACAAAAATGATTGTAATATTTTCGCCACGGTTACAAGCATGTATTGTTTCAGCAGTTCCAATTGCTGCAAGGTCTCCATCACCCTGATATGTAAATACATATTTTTCGGGCATAAGTCTTTTTATTGCAGTAGCTACAGCAGGTGCACGACCGTGAGCAGCTTGTTGCATATCCAAGTCAAGAAAATCATACATTAAAACGGAACATCCAACTGGGCAAACACCAACAGTTTCTTTTTGAATATCCATTTCCTCAATTACTTCTGCAATAAGACGGTGAGCAGTACCATGACCACAACCAGGACAGTAACTTAAAGTTTTATCTGTCATTATCTTACTTTTTGTATAAACAAGATTTTCTTTTTTAATAATATCGTTTATTGTTATTTCAGTCATGATTTAACCTCCTATTATTTTTTGTTCTAACGCTTCAACTATCTCTTCTGGTGATGGAATTACTCCACCTAGTCTACCAAAATGTTTAACTGGTTTTTTAAATTGAACAGCTAACTGTATATCTTCAATCATTTGACCAGCACTCATTTCAACGGCTAAGAAACCTTTAACTTTATCAGCTAATTCAAATAGTACCTTACTTGGAAATGGGAAAAGTGTGATTAAACGTAAAATTCCGACTTTAATACCTTTAGCTCTTAAGAGATCCATAGCTTTCATACTTAAACGTGCTGATGAACCATAAGCAACAATAATGTAATCAGCATCTTCTGTATTTATTAACTCATATCTAATTTCATTCTCTTTTACCTCTTCGTATTTTCTTATGAGTTTTCTGTTAAATTCTTCTTGTTTAGCAGAAACAAGATCCAAAGATGTAATTATATTTCGCTTTCTTGAAGTAGGCTTTCCTGTAGTAGCCCATGGACATTGTTTGATGATATCTTCAGGAGACCTTCTTTGTTTTTGAGCGCCTATTTCAACTTTTTCCATCATCTGACCAATAATACCATCAGATTGGATCATAACTGGATTGCGATATTTGAAAGCCAAATCAAATCCTAATTCAACAAAATCGTACATTTCTTGAACAGATGCAGGTGCTAAAACTATAAGTCTGTAATCACCGTGTCCACCACCTTTTGTTGACTGAAAATAGTCAGATTGTGCTGGTTGAATAGTTCCTAAACCTGGACCAGCTCTAACGACATTTACTATCAAACAAGGTAATTCGGCTCCAGCAATATATGATATTCCTTCTTGTTTTAAACTAATACCAGGACTTGATGACGATGTCATAGCCATGCGTCCGCAACCAGCAGCACCATAAACCATATTGATAGCAGCTACTTCACTTTCTGCTTGTAAAACTACCATTCCTGTTCTTTTGTGAGGCTCTTCACTCATTAAATATTCAATTACTTCAGATTGAGGAGTAATTGGATATCCAAAATAAGCGTCAGCCCCGGAGCGAATCGCAGCTTCTGCTATCGCTTCATTACCTTTCATTAACCTTAGTTCTTTTTCCATTTTGTCTAAATTTTTATGTGATTAATTCAGGCCACTTTAACCTTATAAACAGATATTACACCGTCCGGACAAACAATCGCGCAATTAGCACAACCAATACATGCTTCCGGATTCTTCATGTAAGAGTAGTTATATCCCTTACCATTAACTTCTTTAGCTAAGTCAAGCACATCTTGCGGACATGCGGGTACACATACCCCACAACCTTTGCATCCTTCGATGTCAACTACGATAGCTCCTCTGATTTTTGCCATAATTATATTGATTTAGTCATTTAATTATATTCTTCCCAAAATTAAAAAAAAAAATCAATTCTGAAAATGTTTTTTGACAGGTTTACAGGATTATTTGTAATTTAGGATGAAGCCCATATTGAGACAATAATCAATAAACAAGAATTAAGAATCAAGATTAAATAAACTGTTGAACTGTTAAACTGCCAAACCGATAAAATGAATAAATATTTAAAGCTAATTTTAACATTCCCTTTTATATTTTTTACTAATTTTGATACTTCAACAATACAAAGTTATTATGGAAATGCTTGAATTAATCAAATCACGTAGAAGCCCTAGAGGTTTTCTTGATAAAAAAATAAGTGAAGAGGATTTAACTAAAATGTTTGATGCTGCAAGATGGGCAGCATCTTCATATAACGGACAACCATGGCGTTTTATTTATGCTGATAAGGAAACTAACCCTGAATTATACGATACCTTACTTGGCTTAATGGTTGAGTTTAACCAAGCTTGGGCAAAAGCTGCTCCGGTTCTTATGTTAACGATGGCTAGAGTCAAATATGAACATAGCGAAGAAGATTATAAACACTCTTGGCACGATTTAGGGATGGCTATGGGTAATATGTCAATTATGGCTCAGTCTTTAGGAATATCAATGCATATTATGGGGGGATTTGATGCAGCAAAAGCAAGAGAATCTTTAAATATCCCTGATAGACTTGAGCCAGTTACTATGGTTGCTATTGGTGATGGCGGAATGCCGGGTAATCTACCATTAGATATCTTTAAAATGGAACAAATGCCTCGTGAAAGGAAAGAAATAGAGGATATTGCTTTTAATAAAGTGTTTGAGTAATTGCAACCAAATCCTGAAATTTTAGGTTTACAAGAGATAAACAAAATTCTTATTATGAAAAAACTACTATTATGGTACATATTTGCAACTATGTTTTTTGGACTTACTGTAGCGCAGGACATAGTAACAACACGCCTCCAGAAAAAAGCGGTTGTTCTTGAAGAATATACAGGTATTAACTGTCCTGCTTGTCCTTATGGTCATGCTGCTGCTGAGGCTCTGGTAAGTGATAATCCTGGCAAGGTATTTATAATTAATGTTCATAATGGATATTATGCAACTCCAAGTGATGGACAGCCTGATTTTAGAACACAATGGGGCGGTGCTCTTGAAGGTCAAACTGGTTTAGGTGGATACCCATCAGCTACAATAAACAGACACTTTTTTGCTGATTTATCGGAAGAAGGTGGAACTGCTTTATATCGCGATGTTTGGCCAGCAGCTTCTGATAGAATATTTGCAGAATCATCACCTGTTAATGTTGGTATATCAACTGTATATAATGATGTAACTCGCGAAGTCGAAATAACAGTGGAGGCATATTTTGTCGAAGGCTTGCCATTTGGAGTATCCTCTAATTTTCTTCAAGTAGCATTTCTTGAAAGTGATGTAATTGGTTGGCAAGCACAAGATTATGAGTTTTACGATCATAAACATATTTTACGCGATCTTGTGACTGGACAGTGGGGAGAAGAACTTGAAGATATTGAAGCCGGAACACTGATTGCCAGAACATATACATACGCTATTGATGAAGAATATGTTGTTGAAAATTGCTCAGTTATAGTATTTATTACACAAACAAGACAAGAGGTTATTACTGGTGCAGAAGTTCCTGTTATTGATGGATTGCATAATGGTGAGATTGAAGCAGATTACGGACGTTTGTTCGTTGATAATTCATTAGAATCAGGATTAGAAGGTCAGGTTTCTTCATTTGATGTAACTCTTATTAATGGTCTAAATGAAACTCAGGATGTTACTTTAACATTATCTCATAACGCTCCCGAAGATTGGGATGTGTCTTTTTCAGTTAATGAAGTTCTTTATACTGAATCTGTTAACCTTAGTCTTTCCCCTGATGAAATTAAAGATGTCGTTATTAATGTTACTCCCGGGACTACTGTCGGAGTAGCGCAATGCGAGCTTATTTTAACGAGTGAATCTTATCCGTCAGAACCCGAGAAAATTGCTGAAGTATTTGTTTTTTCAAGTGCAGATAACTTAATTGTAAATGGCTCAGGTACAAACAACTCAATTGTTAGTTCTGATTATGAATCTGATTACATAACTGCTCTAACTGAAGCAGGATGTAATTCTATTGGTTCAATACCTGGATATACGTTAGAACAGGCTGCAGATTTAGGTTTGTTGGAAAATGTAAAAAGTATTTATTTGAATATTGGTGGCTCGGAACCTGTTCTAACTGTTGGGCAAGCAAATGTATTAGAAGACTTTATTGATAATGGTGGGAATTTAATGGTTGCTGGACAAGATTTTGGTAGAGATATTTATGGTTCAAATGCTGAATCAGGTGCAATTACACAGAAATTATTTTATCAGAACTATCTTTCAAGTAGCTTTTTAAATGATGGTGATTCTGACAATAATGAAGTATCTTCTGCTTCTGATTCTGTTTATAGCGGAGTAAGTAATGTCGCTTTATTTGATGCATATGGAACTAGTTTTGATCCAGATGATATTAAAGAATATGACGAAGCAAAAGCTGTTTTGTATTATCCTAGTGGAAAAGCTGCGGCAGTTAAAAGTTATAGGGGTTCTGCACGAATTGTATATTTTGCTTTTGGACTCGAACAAGTACAAGATGATGATGCCAGAAATGATCTACTTGATAGAACTTACAGATGGTTCGAAGGTTGGGAAGGAAGTAGTGTCCCAAGTCAGATTCTAGAAAATATAGAAATATATCCAAATCCTGCTACAGACATACTAAAAATAGTAAATTCAGAAGGCGATTATACTTTTAGAGTAATAAATATGGCAGGACAATTAGTTGATGAAGGTATTGTAAAAGATGTAATAGACATATCTTCGTTAAATAGCGGAATTTATTTCGTTGAACTTCAAAATAATAAAGGTATTGCTAGAATAAAGTTTACAAAAATGTAATAACAATTAAATATATGATGAAAAGCCGGGACGCCGGCTTTTTTTACATATATCTGACTTTAATCTTTATTGTTTTGTCCGAATCGCCAAAGCAAAAACAAAATCGACTATATGATGGCTTTCTAAGACCTGTGTGATAATAGTCTGAAAACCCAAAACCTTCTTTTGGAACAAAAAATTTATAATCCATCTTACTATTCTTGTTTTCATCATCAAGCAAAGCTATTCCATATGTTCCTGGTTTAATATCTGAGTATTTTACACATGCAGCCCCATTTTCAATTAATGATTTCTTTACAATTTTAGTGAATGCTGGCTTTTCTGATTTAAAATCTTTTTCGCATTTAAAAAAAGCTAAACTAATTTCACCACTGGTATTCCTTACGCCAGTGATGTTTACTGTCAGGGTTTGTGCATAAATTAGCGTTGCAACTGTACTCACTATTAAAATGCATAAGATTAATTTTTTCATAATGAATTATTTTTCAAGTTGTGATGTCGTGAAATCTGACTCTTTTAAAAGTGAGTTGGAGTTAAAACTATCTATTATTATAACAGATTTGCGACTTGTTTTATGATTTGATGCAGTCATTTTAAATGCCTGATATTTTCCATCGCTTTGCTTTTTATAATCAGATATCTGGATTGTTTTGAATAAAACTCCTTCTTTATTATAAAAGTCAGTTTTATAAGTTAGGAAGTTTTGCTTTTCAATGTATGAGATTTTCTTCGAGAATTTTTCGATTTTCGAGATGTCACTTGTTTTACATTCTGCTTCAATTTTGTAACACGCGTTTCCGTTAATGGTTTCGGTTCCAATGTTTTTGTAATTGAAATTTTCAATATTTGGTTTGCTCATATCTGAGTTTGAAAACTCACTACCCATAAAACTTGCAGCTTTTTGTGAACTTACAATTCGTCGGGTTTTCTTTAAGGATGGTAAATATACCCACATATCATCATCTTTCGATTTGTAATCGTAAATCAACATTCCTGTTCCTTTAACATCTGCAGGAGAAATAAACTTGATGATTGTTTTGCTTACATCTCCAAATGTTTTTGAGGCGTTCGAGACTGTTCTAATTCTAACATTTCCTTTTTTGTCATAAATGTTTAATGTAGATGTCATTTCCATAGCATCCATAGAAATTGCGTCACTTGCATTAGTTGCAATTTGTTTTGCTTCCTGAGCACTTATTGATAAACTCATAGTCAGGCAGAAAATCGCTAAAATTGAAAATAATTTTGTCATTTTTTTATTGTATTTAGTTTGTAATTCGTATTAATTAGTATTGCTGGGATTAGTAGAATCGCACATAGTAAGCATAGTAGTAGGGAGAAGATTATTAGAAATGCAAAAGTCTTTAGTATCAGAATTCCAGATATAAATAAAACGGAAAATCCTAGCATCACAGAAAAAGCATTGATTGCAATTCCCCTTCCAGTAGTTTGTAAACAGATTGTCGATGCTTCCTTGATATCTTTTCCATTTGCAATTTCTGTTTTTATTCTCCAGAACAAATGAATTGTATAATCTACGCCTACACCTATTGCAACAGAAGTTAATAAAGATGTTGCTATATCAAGTTCAATGCCTAACCATCCCATTATTCCAAAATTACAGACAATTGTAAAAACTAAAGGTATGCAGCCCAATAGACCGGTTCGGAATGATTTGAAAATGATCCATAGTAGAATTAGTATCGCACCAAAAGCCAACATTAGAGAATAAATCTGACCTTTTACTATGGAATCTGCCATGTCTTTTTCTACAAGGCAAATTCCTGCTCCAAATGAAGCAAATTCAGATTTGTTACAAAATTCTTGAATACTCTTGGCTACTTGATTAAACTCTTTTATGTCATTAGCACGAAATTGAATATTTACTAAAGCCTTGGTGTAATTAAAATCAACGAAGTTTTCGAAATCATCAGGATCTCCGTTCATATTGTAAAATTCAATATATTGGGCTATGGTATTTCGGGAATCAGGAATTTTGTCGTAAGCTTCTTCATCAGGTGTGTTAATCGATTTACTAATAAGCAAAATGACATCTGAAATTGATGTAATACTTCCCATTTGAGGTAATTCGTTTAATTTTACTTCAAGTTTTTTTATGTCATTTATTAATTCAGGAGATTTTACATCACCTTCAAAGAGAACCGATATGGTTTTTGTTCCTCCAAAATTGTTATTGATTATTTCTGTAGATTTTCTAATCGAATGTGATTTTGGTAAAACATTTTCATTATTTATGCTAACATCCAATTTGAAAATCCCAATACCTGCTAAAATGAAGAAGGCAGTAAATAAAATGATAACTAACTTAGGTTTTTTCGTTACTAATTCTGATGCGAGATTCAGGATTTTGTTTATAAAACCTTTTTTTTGTCCTGAAATGTTTTTCTGTGGTTTTCCTTTTTTTAATCCGATTAAAATTGAAGGCAGAAATAGTAGGCTGAGCAATAAAGCAAATGCAATTCCGATTGAAGTAATAATTCCCATTTGAACAGCTGGAAGCATAATGTGTACTAATAGACCTGATATTCCTGCAATTGTTGTTAAGCCCGTCAATAAAATTGGCCACGATAAATCTTTCATGCTTTTATAAACTATCGTCTTCATATCATATTCGGGATGCGTTGCATTGATTTCTTGATATTTAGCAATAATGTGAACTCCATAATTGTTTGCTATGGAAATCATCAGAACTGGTGTTAAAATCGTTATTAGGCTATACTCAAACCCTAATAAAGGCATTAAACCCATTGCCACTCCTGTTGAAATTATTACTACTAATAATGGTAAAATAATGCCTCGTTTTTCACGAAATGAAAAATATAAAAACGATATCATCAAGATTATTGCTAATGGCATTATGAATGTAATATCTCTTGATATGTTTTTTTGAATCTCATCACGTAGATAGGGCATGCCTGATAGATAGAAATTATTCTCTCCCCAAATGTTTGTTACTATTTCTTGAATTTTTTCAATAATCTCTGAATCCTGATAGCCACTTGCCGGATTTATAATAAAGATTGTATAGTTGAAATTCTCCGACACCATTAACTTGTATACAAGTGAATTTGATTTAATGTTTTCTTTTAGTCGATTTTCGTCTTCCTTTGTCTGAGGAATTTCCTGAACAGTTTCTTCAACCAACATAAAATCGTCTTCACTTTTAATATTTTTTGTATTAAAAATGCTAATTATATCATCGAAGTAATTGCAATCTGCTATTGAGTCGTGAATTTGTTGCAGTTTTTTTATTACCTCTTGTTGTGTTATATCTTCCGATTTAAATACTATTATTATTGGATCATATTTTCCAAATTCTTTTTCAATTTTAGTGATGTTTATTCTCGACTCTGTTTCTTTAGGCAAATATTCATTTAAATCGGGGTTGATTTTTACATTCTGTAATTGAAATAGTAGGATTATTAGTAAAACGATTGGGATGATAATAAAGAAGTACCTATATTTTTTGCTATATAATTTATGTCTCATAATTAAAAGCTGTATTTAAATGAAAAATAAACTCCGTTGAATATGTCGCTTGATAAGTTGTAGATACTGTTCTTAGGACCTCCTATGATTTGACCTCCAATTGTTGTCGCTAGATTGTCTGTGATTTTCCATTTAGCTGTTGCTCGAATTAAATGCTCACTTGTTGTGAAATTATTTATAAAACTTAAATTACATGATAGCGCATCATAAAAGAAATCTCCATGGATAGTCAGAATTGCTAAATGATTAATTTTATAATATTGATCGAATATTCTTCTGTTGAAATCTTCAGATTCATACCTGATCGTTTCGTACATATAATTCATTAATTGTAAAGTGTCAGTAAAATCGGTAGGGAAGGATGGAGGATTGTTTTTTTCGAAATCTATCGTGTATTTACCTGAATATTCAGCTATGAATTTTAGCTTACTGATATCTTTTTCGATGCCTATTACATAGTGGATGTTAGGATTTGGAATGTAGAGATTATCTTTATAATCTTTGGTGTGATTGTATGCTCCTTCTGCATTTATAATCCACGTACTTATTGGAATACTAAAATCCATCCCAATGCTACTCTTTTTGTAAAATGCTGCACTATTAGTGATGCTGACAGTTGGAATCGGTTCTATACTGATGACATCAAAACCATAGAAATTGCTTAAACCATGAAATCCTGATAACGAAATGTCTGCAAAGGAAAATGATGTGCTCAAATGAGCCGAGTAACTCATATTATCAAATGATATATCAGGAGAAATGTAGTCATCAAAACTAGCACTTTCTGAAATATCAAATAATTCATACTTATATATACTTGGCTTGAAAATTGGAATTCCAATTAATTCTAGATTCAACCAATGTGCCGGCTTAAACTTCGTTGTAATCATGAAATTAGACATCTGCATGTCTTCAATATCAGAACTTAAAAAGAAATAATTTTTGGGAGATAAATTATCTGTTGGATTTATACCTGTCGCTTTTCCATATTTAATAATTCTATTTCCAAGCGAAAATTCAAAGTAATCATTGAAATATTCAGCAAAACATTCTTTAAACTCAATTTGTGTTTGCTTTTCATTGAAGAAAACACCTTGTCTAAATCTTAAATCCGAGACAAATCTTGTTTTTGTACCTCGGTAACTGGTTTCTAAACCAAATTCGCAATATGCTGAAGAAATATCATATGAATTTGATCCTCCATATACAGTAGAATTAACAAATCCATTTATTGATACTTTTGAATTTTCAGTTGTATTGCTCTTTTGTGAAAATCCCAAAATGCTAATAACTAATAGCGACAGTAAAAGAACTAAATATTTCATAATGTGATGTGATTTTGTAATGTAAAATAACACCAAAAGTATGTCTATTCGGTTGTGCTTTTAAAAGTAGGAGTGTAAGTTTTGGTGCAAGATTTGAAACTTGGAGTTTTTATAATAATTTACGCTTGGTTTAATAGTGATTATTCTGTTTCTTAATTTGCTAATTAAGAATGGTTTCCGGTTGTTTCAAGTCTGTATTGAGATGGAGTAAATCCTGTGATTTTTTTGAATACGGAAAAGAATGAAGACTTGCTACTAAAACCACAATCATAACCAATGGCTTCAATCGAATATTTGTTTTTAGAATCGGATAACATCTTTTTTACTTCATTTATTCGATATCCATTAATAAACTGGAAGAAGTTTTTACCAAGTTCTGTATTAAATACTTCTGTTATCTGATGTTTTGGAATTCCAGTGTCATCACTTAATAATGTCATACTGATATCTGGGTTTAAATATGCTTCGTTTTCTTCAACATATGAGATTACCTTTGTGATAATATTTTGTTTTTTCGTTTTACTCAAGAGCGAATTAGAATATTTTACTTTTAATAATGTATTTTCCTTTTCATCAACGAAAATTCTTTTCTGTCTTAATCCATAAAATCCTAATATGTAAATGAGAATTAATAGAGTAGAATAATTATAAATATATTGTGTGATTTCTGATTCGGGTAAACTGATATTTATAATTGCAAATAAAAATGAAAATGCACAGTACAAATTGTAAAATACTATTAGAAATATTAACCATTTTAGGTTATTTGTGCTTTCAATAGTTGAGAATTCATTCTCTAGTTTTTTTCTGTGTCTGAAAACCATAGCAGCACTTAGATAATTGTACACCATCCAAGAACTAATAGAAGCAAATGAAAACATAAATCGGAACCATTGAGTAGAGTCAGAGTCAAAAAAGTGGTGTAATGAGTATTTTTGCTCAAGAATATAGGCTGTGATTTCAAATAATACAAATGGTGCAAGATGTAATAGTTGTAAGGGCTTTAATTTGAATTTTGGATTCGTTAAAGATCTTACGTAAAGGAAAAATGCTGGGTTAAATAGCAGAAAAGAACTAGATAGAATTGGGATTTTCCAAATTAATAAATCTAACGCACAGGTTAAAAATTCAACAGAAAGCATAAATAACCAAGCTGATAATATTCTGTCCTGAATCTGGGGGTTGCGTTTTGCAGCAACTATTATTGCAGCAAATAGACTTTGTGAAAACCCAACCCAAATTATTGTAGCAAACATTATGCTTAATTTTGTTTAACAACGATTAAATGTCTGATTTTATTACTAGTTGTGATATGTAATTGGACTCTAATCGTTTTTTACATATTTTTCCCATTTTACTTTATGCTGTAATAATAAGGCTTATATTTATTTAATCCAAATAATAAAACTAGTGTTAAGTTAAGCGTGATATGACGTAATTATTTGTATCTTTGAAATAAA
>CAZUQY010000062.1:0-12353 GCA_964622935.1 uncultured Bacteroidales bacterium
ACTTCCCTCATGAATATCTATTTTACCTTCAAGATAATCTCTGTCCTTACCACTGCGGCTTTCGCTTAGTCTTTTTTTTGTGAATTCAAATGGGACATCAAGAAAAATACTTAAATCAGGTTTTGGAATTTTAAAATAATTATATTCCAAATCAAAAATCCAATCAAACAATTTATTAGACTCCTCAACATCGCTTAATTTCGCACACTGAAAACCAATATTTGAATACACATATCTATCATTTATAACCATCTTCCCTTCATTTTTCCATGTATTTATTTGATCAGCCAAATTACATCTGTCTCCAGCAAATAATAAGGCAACGAGATAAGGGTTTACATCATCCAATCCTCCAAATTCTCCTCTCAAAAATCGCGAAATCATATTTCCAAATATTTTGGAATCACTTGTTGGAAAATGGATATACTCAGATTTTACATTACAGATTGTCAAATATTGTTTTAACAACTCTATCTGAGTCGATTTTCCTGCTCCATCTAAACCTTCAATTACAATAAACGACATATTATTTAATTTTCATACAATTGCCAAATTTATAAATTTTCGGCTAATTTTCCATGACTTATGTCGGCTTTTTATTAACTCATATTTTCACAAAATATTTTTCTAAATACTACTGTTTATCAACAGCTTTCTAAAAATAAAAATAGGCTATTGACATTTCTTTAGTTAAAATCATTTTCAATTTTATATTTTTGTAAAAAAAACATCGTGACAATTAATCTTAAAGGCAATATCATTACCCTTAAAAAACCCATGCTAATGGGCGTTTTGAACTTCACACCAGATTCGTTTTACAGCGAAAGTCGCATTACTAACGATTCTGTAATTAAGGAGACGATTGAACAAATGTTCAAGGATGGAGCTGATATTATTGATATTGGAGGCATGTCATCAAGACCTGGCGCGAAAATTATTGATGAAAAAGAAGAATTAATACGGCTGAAATCCGTTTTTAAAATTATTTCGAAACACTTCTCAGATAAATATTTTTCGATTGACACAATTAGATCTTCGATTGCAAGAATTGCTGTAGAAAATTTTGGAGTGGCTATGATTAATGACATAAGCGCTGGCGAATATGACAAAAAAATGTTTCAAACAGTGGCAGATTGTAACGTTCCATACATTATAATGCATATGATTGGCACTCCTTTAAACATGCAACAAAACACAGTTTATAATTCAATTATTGACGACATAATTTTATACTTTTCAAAAAAAGTAAACGAACTAAATAAAATTGGCGTAAATGATATTATTATTGATCCGGGATTCGGCTTTTCAAAAGATATAGATCAAAATTATCATTTATTAAACAAGCTAACGGATTTTCAAATTTTTAATTTACCAATACTTACAGGCTTGTCACGAAAATCAATGATATGGAAATATCTTGACATAACACCTAATGAAGCATTAAACGGAACTTCGGTTCTGAATACTATCGCACTGCAAAAAGGAGCTAATATTATTCGTGTTCATGACGTTAAAGAAGGAAAAGAAACTATCGAACTATTCTATAAAACTCTTAACTTAGATAAGATTGCAGATTAAACAAAAAATGATAATTTTGCATTATGCTGGCAGCATTTATACATATAAGATTTCTTGATATTCTGGATATTTTTCTGGTTGCATTTTTATTGTACCAACTTTATATGTTAATTAAAGGAACTGCTGCAATGCGTATTTTTGCCGGAATTTTCATTATTTACCTTACATGGCTACTGGTAAAAGCAATGAAAATGGAACTTATCGGAACAATCATGGGACAAGTTATCGGTGTTGGAATGATTGCACTTATTGTTGTTTTTCAACAAGAAATACGACAGTTCTTATTAATGCTTGGCAATCGCTATGTTAAAGGAAGAGCTTTTGGTCTAATACGAAGCTCCAGATTCCAATCAGGATACAGCACAGTTAACATAAATAGAATCACACAAGCTTCGATTGAACTTTCAAGAACAAAAACAGGTGCTCTAATGGTGATATCCAGAGATGCTGCGTTAAAAACTTTTGCTGAAACCGGAGAAATTATAAATGCTGATATAAACACTCAGCTATTAAAGTCAATCTTTTTTAAAGACTCTTCTCTTCATGATGGTGCAGTTCTAATTTCAAACAACAAAATTATTGCTGCAAAATGTATTTTACCTGTCTCAACTACTCCTGAATTACCAGCAGACTACGGGTTACGCCACCGTTCAGGACTTGGAATGACAGAGATTACAGATACCATTGTCATTATCGTCTCAGAACAAACAGGAAATATCGCTGTTGCTCGTAGCGGTAGGATATATACAGTTTCTCAACACGAAAGATTAAATAAAATTATAAGCAGTTTCCTAAATAAATCTGGGGAGTAGAAATACAAGTTCGGAATTCAGAGTTCGAAGTTCGAAGTTTAAAAAGCAATCCAAAACATTCAACATAAAACTGCTAAGCTGTTGAACCGTTGAACTATTGAACTGTTAAATCCCCCTACCTCAATCCCTTTTTCATATTAAAATCGCTTGTACCCGGAAGTTTCACTGATGCTTGTGCTGCTTTTAGAACTTCTTCTAAATTGGAACAATTTACTTCAGCAGAAATATCTATTAAAAACTTAGAAAACCCTTTCGATTTAAATTTTGACACACTTTGAGTAAATGATACCGGTTTTTCTGGACAAATAATTGTAAATCCGTTTTTTACAGCTTTTTTATAAATAACTCCAGATTCATCTTTCACACTATCATCCGCCCTAACAGGCATTCTTGAATAAAACAATTCAGGATAAAAATAAATAGGAATAATCCCTGATCTATCGCGACCCCTAAGCAAGTTTGGATATTCACTTTCGAATGGAAAGACAAATTCCTTTATGCCAAGATTTTTCATATATGCAATCGCAATATCGTTAAGGGCATAAACACTTTCATTTGCCCACACTTCCGAACCTAAAGGAAGCATTTCAATTTGAGAAATATGACTAATTGAAAATCTTTTGATTTTTTTAGAAAAAAGTTCGACAAGTATTTCCCTGTACTTTTCCAACTGTGTCTCGCTAATAAATTTAGGTAATTCAAGAATTAGCTTTGACTTAATCACTCCATCTATAGGAATTTTCGCGAATTGCTCTAATCTTTTATAATCTAATTTCAAAATTATTGCATCAAACTTTTCAGCAACAGATGTGCTTATACATGATGTGTCAGAAATTCTCAAAAACCATTTTATTCGAGTAGGTTTTGTTTTAGCAATATTGAACAAAGAAATTAATTTCTCGGACTGTTTTTTGTTTAACGAATTCAGCTTTACCTGCTTAGTAAATTCCGATCGATAACTAAAACTCCTATGTTTTTTTCCAGTAACATACACCTCATCACCGACTGCTAGCCCGTTGTTATCACATACGACAAATGTTGTTTCCTGATCTCGGTCAACTCCAATTACATTAACAAATTTTGCTTCAGTATCATTTAAATTCCGACATCGGAGACGATGATCGGCAAGCAATTCAATTTCTGAATTCAAGGCAAAACCATCAGATGTCAATTTAAGAATTTTCCCTGCAAATAATCCGACACCAGAGTTTACTGTAAATGCGTCATCAAGTTTTTTCCCGATAAACCATGCTGTTTTCTCACGAGCATAATCAGACTGCAGTATTTCTTTAGCTTGACTAATTTTTGAATAGTCATCAATTGCCATTCTGTATGCCTTCGCTGTTTTAAAAACATAATCAGGACTTTTCATTCGTCCTTCAACTTTGAGTGATTTTATCTTTAAATCTGCAAACACCGGGATATAATCAATAAGTTGAAGATCTTTAAGGCTAAAGATATTCCCGGATTGCTTATCAGAAACAAAATTTCGTCGACAAACCTGAGCGCACATACCTCTATTTGCACTATATCCCCCAAGATAGCTACTAAAAAGACACTGACCTGAAAAAGAATAACATAAAGCTCCGTGTACAAAGATTTCTAATTCAGCAGAAGAATTCTTATTTCGACTAATTTGTTCAAGTTCCATAAGATTAACTTCACGCGAGAGTATCGATCTCTTAACACCTTGTTTACGTAAAAGCTCTACCCCATCAGAATTATGAATACCGAATTGAGTACTAGCATGTATTTCAAACTTTGGATATAATTTTCGAGTAATATTTAATAATGCCAAATCCTGTATTATCAAAGCATTTACGCCACACTGATTTAATAAATGCAATGTTTCAAACAATTCAGGGAGTTCGTCATTTTTTATAAGTGTGTTGAGAGTGATATAAACCTTCTTATTATTTTTCTTTGCTACTTCGCATACATTATACAGCTCTGTAAAAGAAAAGTTTTTTGCTCTATTTCGGGCATTGAATTTTCTAACACCAGCATACACAGCATCAGCGCCTCCCTCAATGGCAGCATAAAACATTTCGACATTACCGACAGGCAATAATAATTCTGGCTTATACATAATAAACAACATTAAAAGTACAAATTTAAAATTGTTAATTAAATTTTAGGTGATTTTTAAAATTGTTTAAGAATTTTTGATTAAATTTGTTGATATAAATATACTGTTATGAAAAATTACATATGTCCTAAATGTCGTGGTTACTTAAGTATAGGTAACGAAATCATATTTTTAACCAAAAATAAAAAAGGCGATTCTGCTTTAGTATTATTAAGTTCCGAAATTGGTGACTACAGCTTTAGAAAAAACGACAAAGTTGATTTTGATGCAGGTGATCACACAAATTTCATTTGTCCAATTTGTTACGAAAACCTTAATGCTGAGGAGT
Source organism: uncultured Bacteroidales bacterium (assembly GCA_964622935.1). Taxonomy (GTDB): domain Bacteria; phylum Bacteroidota; class Bacteroidia; order Bacteroidales; family ML635J-15; genus Bact-19. Next base: position 4,808 of record CAZUQY010000062.1, read on the forward strand.
ATGATAAAAATCTGGCGAAAGTTATTGCAATAGATGCTGATGGAAAAGAATCAGATGTAGTTTTCTCAAAAGTATTAGGAGAAAAATGCACTTACTCAATTCACAAAAAAGGCATTGAGGCTTTTGGAGACCACAAGGATAATTATTTTGAAAAAATATAGAATGTTATAAAAAAACGTCACTCGAATCGAGTGACGTTTTTTTATAACATAAAGTAAAACACAGTATTAAGCCATACTTTACGTAAGCATTTTATTTCATAAGTTCCACGAAATATTTATAGAACAATGGAATAGTTTTAATTCCGTTGATAAAATTCTCCACAGGATAATTTTCGTTAGGTGAGTGAATAGCATCTGACTCAAGTCCAAATCCCATTAATACTGATTTGATTCCTAGAATTTCTTCAAAAGCAGAAATGATTGGAATACTGCCACCACTACGTACTGGAACTGGTCTCTTATTAAATACGTCTTGATAAGCTTTTTCAGCAGCTTTATATGCAGGAAGATCTATAGGACAAACATATCCCTGACCACCGTGTAATGGAGTAACTTCAACGTTTACATACTCAGGAGCAATTGCTTCGAAATATGTTTTGAACATTGCTGATATCTTCTCATTATCTTGATTAGGAACAAGACGTGTTGAAATTTTAGCCTGAGCTATTGAAGGAAGAACTGTTTTTGCTCCTTCACCAATATATCCACCCCAAATACCACAAACATCAAAACTTGGTCTGATACCAGTTCTTTCTCCTGTAGTATATCCGATTTCACCTTTAAGAGCTTTTACGTCAATTGCTTTTTTATATTCATCTTGATCAAATGGAGCTTCAGCTAATAATTTTCTTTCCTCATTAGAAATTTCAATAACATCATCATAAAATCTAGGCATAGTTACTTTACCTAGCTCATCCTGCATATCAGCGATCATTTTACAAAGAACGTTAATAGGATTAGCAACAGCACCACCAAACAAACCACTATGTAAATCTTTATTAGGACCTGTTACCTTAACTTCCCAATATGACAAACCTCTCAAACCTGTAGTAATACTAGGAATATCTCTGGCAATCATACCTGTATCTGAAACTAAAATAACATCACCTTTAAGAAGTTCTTTATGTTCTGAACACCATTTGCTTAAACTTGGAGAACCAATTTCTTCTTCACCTTCAATCATAAATTTGACATTACAAGGTAAAGTATTTGTTTTTACCATTAATTCGAATGCTTTTGCATGCATAAATCCTTGGCCTTTATCATCATCAGCACCTCTAGCCCAAATTATACCATCTTTGATTACTGGTTCAAAAGGAGGATTATTCCAAAGCTCGATTGGATCGACAGGCATTACATCATAATGAGCATAAACTATCACAGTTGGCAAAGCGGGATCAATAATTTTTTCCCCATATACAACAGGATTTCCATCTGTTGGCATAACCTCAGCTTTATCGGCACCAGCCTTCAAAATAATTTCTTTCCAATATTCTGCACACTTAATCATATCAGGTTTATGATCTTTAATTGAACTAATTGAAGGAATTCTGATTAATCCAAATAGCTCTTCAAAAAAACGGTCTTTGTTTTCTTCAATGTAATTGTTAATGTAATCCATTTTATTTAATTTTTAATTAATATTTAGTAACGAATGCGTTTGAAAAATAGAAATATAGTCTCACACCTGCAACTTGATACCTTTTATTAAAGCTTCCGTAAAAAGCAGTTCCAATTCCAAGATCATACAAATATTTAAAAGTGATTTGAGCTTCAGTATATGCTCCCAATTGATAATTTATATTTGTTACACTAGGTGATTCTGGCACCCATGTTATTGCAAAAGAAGGACCTATAAAGAAAGCAAAATTATACCATCTATCTTCAAATCTTAAACCTGCTCCTGCATAGATATCATTTAATTGCTCCATTGGCCTAGGTCTAGCTAAAAATAATTTAGGTTCTGGACAAGAAAAATGCCATCCTGCATTAAAATACATTGCTTTATATCTCCAATGAAATGCCAAGGAAGAATTATAATTAATAACATTCTCATTTAGATGCAAACTTGGACCATATCCAACAGTAAACCAATTACTTCCCTTATTATAGATATTATCCCCATATTTTACTTCAGAAAACATTTTGTCCCATTTTGACAATGGCTTAGTAGATTGAACAGGTTTTTGTCCACTTGAAGTAATTGCAAACAAAAGCAATATAAAAACAACACCTATAATTCTAATTAATTTCACGCATTTTTATTTTATGTAACAAATATAGTTATCTAAACGTTAGTAAAGAAATAAAATTATGTAAGAAGTTAAATAGAACACATGATTAAATTGACAACTTAATTATTTACACAACACATTGTTAATACACAACAATAAACACTGTAAATTAGGCTTCTAAAATTATTATATTTGCATTATATCTAATAAAAAGCACTATTTAAACTAGAACATATGGCAAAAAAGACCACAAAAATTGCAAAATCTAGATCAAAGATTTTTATTCTTGATACAAATGTATTGCTTCATGATTTTAAATGTATTTTCAAATTTGAAGAAAATGACATTGTGCTTCCAATTGTTGTTCTAGAAGAGCTAGATAAATTTAAAAAGGGAAATGACCAGATTAATTTTCATGCTAGAGAATTTACAAGAAATATTGACAAACTTTCGGGAGAAGATTTCTTTAAAGAAGGTGTTAATTTAGGCGAAGGTTTAGGAAGGTTATTTATCGAAACCGGCAAGCCATTTTCGGAAAAACTCCTGATGAATTTTCCAGAAAAACGTCCTGACCACATGATTCTTTCAGTAGCAGAATATTACGTTAAAAAATTTCCGGAAAGAAACACCGTTCTTGTAACTAAGGATATTAATTTACGCGTAAAAGCAAAAGCACTTGGCATCAATGCCGAAGATTATAAAAGTGACCAAGTAGAAAACATAGACAAACTTCATCGTGAAGTCCTTACTGTTAGCAGCCTTGATAAAGAAATAATAAATAAACTTTACGAAAATAGCGATGGTGTTCCACTCGAAAAAATAAAAGACAACTTAGAACCTCATCCACATCAGTATTTTATTTTAAAAAATGGTTCATCGAGTGCATTAGCGCATTATAATCCGATTTCAGAAAACATTGAAAGAGTAATGAAAACTACCGTTTACGGTATTGAGCCACGAAATGCGGAACAGGCTTTTGCCATTGACGCTTTATTAAGACCTGATGTTTCCCTAGTATCTCTAACAGGAAATGCAGGAACAGGTAAAACCCTACTTGCTTTAGCTGCAGCACTTCACCAGAAAAAAGATTTTCAACAAATATTTCTAGCACGTCCAATTGTCTCTCTCTCTAATAAAGAAATGGGATATCTTCCAGGTGATGCAAAAGAAAAAATCACACCGTACATGCAACCACTTTTTGACAATCTCTCGGTTATTAAACATCAATTTAAACCTCAGAGTCCTGATTTTAATAAAATTGATGAAATGTTACAAACCGAAAAACTACTGATAGAACCTTTGGCATACATCAGAGGTCGTAGCCTTTCAAAAGTATTTTTCATTATTGATGAAGCACAAAATCTTACTCCTCACGAAGTAAAAACAATTATTACTAGAGCAGGAGAAGGCACAAAAATAATCTTTACTGGTGATATTGGTCAAATTGATTCTCCGTATTTAGATGCTAGGTCAAATGGGCTAACTTATCTAACAACAAAAATGAAAGGTCAGAATATTTTTGCACATATAAATTTGGTGAAAGGTGAAAGAAGTTACCTTGCAGAACTTGCTAGTAATTTATTGTAATGGCATCAGATAATACGAATAATACAGCGATTGTAATTCTAAATTGGAATGGTAAAAATTATCTTGAAAAATTCCTGCCATTATTAGTAAAAAACACAGCTACAAATCTAACTAAGGTCTGTATTATTGATAATAATTCTACTGATAATTCTGTAAGCTTTATTAAAGATACTTTTCCTCAAATCCAACTTGTGGTTCTTGATAAGAACTATGGTTTTGCAGGTGGCTATAATAAAGGCTTAGAAGAGATCACGGCTGATTACTATTTGTTACTAAATTCAGATATTGAAGTCCCTGAGAATTGGCTAAATCCTTTAGTCGAGTTAATGGATAACAATCCTGATATAGCTGTTTGTGGTCCGAAATTATTAAATTACCATCAAAGAAATGATTTTGAATACGCAGGAGCTGCAGGAGGCTTTATAGACAAATTAGGATATCCATTTTGCCGCGGGAGAATATTCGAATACTGCGAAGCTGATAATGGGCAATATGACTCCTTGATGGATTGTTTTTGGATAAGTGGTGCTGCACTTATGATAAGATCTGAAATATTCAAAAAAATTGGAGGGTTTGATGAAGATTTCTTTGCTCATCAGGAAGAAATTGATCTTTGCTGGAGAATTCAAAATCTGGGTTATAGAATTGTATGTGAACCAAAATCAATTGTATATCACGTTGGAGGTGGCACTCTGCATAAATCCAATCCATTTAAAACTTATCTTAATTTTAGAAACAATCTTTATCTCATACGCAAAAATCTACCAAAATACAGTAGACACAAAGTTCTACTAATAAGATTTTTTCTAGACCATGTGGCTGCATATAGAATGTTGTTAAAAGGAAACGTCAAAGAATACTTTGCTGTTTTTAAAGCTTGGCTACATTTTTGGATTAATTCCCCGAAAATGAATAAGAAAAGAAAGTTGGTTAGACCAAAATCGCCTAAGTACCTAAACTCACTCTATCGAAGAAGTATTGTTGTTGATTTTTATTACAATAAGAAAAAGAAGTTTAGCGATATTGATATGATGAAATAAGCTCTTTTAATTCTTTTAGTACCATTGCTGTTGCCCCCCATACAATTTGATTCTCAAAAGTAAATGATGGAGCATCTATCATCATTCCTCTGGCGTTAACCGGAAGAATTCTTTCTGTTTTTAAGAGTTCCAATAAATCGACAATGAAAATATTTTTCACTTCATCCTCGCAGGCAATCAATTCTGATATTTCAGATGTTACACAAACAACCGGTAAAACGGAATACCTGCTTATTGGAATTTGAACAGGAGTAAGACTCCCTACAAAAGATTCTCTCGAAAGATTTATTCCAACCTCTTCTAATGTCTCACGCAAAGCAGTATCAATAAGGTCATTATCACTTATTTCGCGCCTACCTCCAGGAAAAGCAATTTGTCCTGAATGTGGTCCTGCATCTGGTACTCTTTCAATCAGCACAGTCTTTAAAGTATCTTCTTCCTGAAATAAACATAATAATACAGCAGCCTCACGTAATTCCTGATTATAATTAAAATACTCTGGTACATTATCCGGAAAAAGAGGTATCATCTTTTTATGCGCAAACATTCCTGGCAATTTTTCCTTCAATGCTTTTTCTAAAAACTTAGTAAGAAGTATAATATCTAATTTGTTGCGTTGCATAATAAAAAGAAGGGCAGTTTTAAATCTGCCCTTACCATAAATATTTTATTTTCTAACATTTCTAACAAATTCTTCAACCTCAGGCACACCACCTTGAAAAACAAGATAACCATTATAAGGTTCTCTTTCTGTAATTTCATCATTTATTGGAGTAAGCATGAGTTTTTTAACCTCTTCAGGATCATCGGTTTGCCCAAGCACCCAACTTAATTTGATATAACCTACTTCTGGCAACATATTTCCGGCAGGAATAATACCCATTTCCATCATATCACGACCAGTATCGTAAACATACATTTGAACATATCCCCAAATTGTCTGCAAAGTCATATACATATGAACACCTGCTGCATGTGCTCTACGAATTGCAGGATAAATATCTTTATTCACATGACCAAGACCTGTTCCAACAATAATAATTCCTTTATAACCTGCCGCTACCAAACCGTCAATTACATCAGGTTTCATCCCTGTATAGTAATAAACCATAGTAACTTTATCGCTAAAGAAAGGCTTAATAATAACATTCTTATCATCACGGCGTTTATGATAAACTTTTTTAATTGGTGTTATTTTTTCACGTGTAACCATTGCAAGCGGAGTATCTCCGATTGTTCTGAATGTTGATCTATAAGAAGAATGCATTTTTCTAACTCTAGTACCTTTATGCAACAAGGCATAATCATCAGACGTAGGACCAAACATACAAACCATAACTTCAGCAATATCAGAAGTTCCCGCAGTTTTCATAGCATGCATCAAGTTTAATGCTGCATCAGAACTTGGACGGTCAGACGAACGCTGAGATCCTACCAAAACAACTGGAACAGGTAAATTTTGACACATAAATGTTAATGCTGCTCCTGTATGATGCAATGTATCTGTTCCATGACCAATTACAATTCCGTCGATTCCTTTTTCAATTTCACGACCGATTGCTTTCGCTAATTCTATGTACTGAAACGGTCCCATATTTTCGCTAAAAACAGCAAATATCTTTTCTGTATCAAGATTACAAATATCTGCAAGTTCTGGTACAGCACCGTATAATTCGCCTGGTGAAAAAGCAGGAATAACTGCTCCTGTTCTATAATCCAAACGTGAAGCGATTGTTCCACCTGTACCAAAAAGTTTCACATGAGGTAAGCCTTCTGTATACGGAAATTCTTTTTCCGGAATAGCATAATTAGCTTTCTTGTAACCAACTTCCTTCATGTCAATTATTGTATTGATATCAATCCCAATATTGTAACCGGTAATAACTTTCATTACAATATGCTCATCGTCATCATTTGAAGCTCTCGGTAAAATAGTGCCTTTGAATTCGCCTCTGGTAGTATTCATTTCAGCCTGTCCCCAAACGCGTACACTAAATTTTTTAAGTACTTCTAAAGAACGACCTTTATATCCCTGAAAAAAATCTGTATTATCCATTATAATTATTTCTGTGTCAATTATTGAATCATGTTATCAATCTCTGATTTTAATTCTGCAAGGTCAATATTACCAACAGCCATAGGACGAATCTGACCCATTATCCAAGCAGCTTTATTTTCTATAGTATTGATTTTTGCTTCCTTATCAAACTTTTTACTAAGGAATTCTATTTTAGAGATCAATTCATCTTTACTACGTTTTTTGAATTTAAGAACTGAAAGAATAGAGTTGAAATCCATATTCGGATGCTGATATAATTCAGGCAACATCATTACGCCCAAAGGACATTTATATTCATTTTCCTGAATGAATTTAATCAGATCAATAATTCTTGTGTATTCAAAGTCATCTCCTGCATCATAATGACCTTCAACATATTTTAATTCTTGTCCGAAAAGCTTACCTGCCATTTTAGGATCCACTCCTAATTCCACAATAGCTTTTTCAATAATAGGAAAAAGGTTTTTGCTTAGCAAATAATGATATGTATCGGCAGGAATACCCCATTGAACCATCTGAGTAAGTCTTTCATGAACATCATTTGGAATTGTTTTAGCTAAATTATCAATGTGCTCACTAGCAAGTGGAATAGGCATTGAATCTGTATCAGGAGACATCCTATCT
>CAZUQY010000063.1:0-12335 GCA_964622935.1 uncultured Bacteroidales bacterium
GAACACCGAAAGATGTTTTCTATGAATTTGTTGCATTTGCTTCTTGAATCTACGTAGTAAAGATTTAAAAATTAGTTTATTTACTTCTAAATCAAAATATTATATTTGTAGTTTAGTAGCTTACTAAAGACTTAATAATGCGGAATATTAAAACATATTCAATAACAATAATTCTGTTGTTGTTTTTTAATATTGTTTCTTATGCTCAATGTTATACATATGGCATACAGGATCCTGCTACTGCACAGCATGGAGAAGAAGTTGAAGCTACTATCGGAACATGGGAAATTGCAACAAATAATTTCAATGGTCAAGATTATGCAGTATTTGACTTAACACAAGCTTACACTTATGAATGGAAAGTTTGTGGTTCTGCGGGATTTGAAACCCCAATGCTTACTCTTTTTTCTGGGTCTGAATGCAATTTTCAAAATGCAGTAACAGCAAATTCCGGAACTTGTTCCACAATAAGCTATATAGCAACGTCAAATCAAACAATTACAATTCTATTAACTCAAACCGATTGTGGTGCAAATCCAACAAATTTAACTCTTCAATGGAGATCAACTTGTAGACCTCCCAATATGACAAAAGCAACAATAGATCATGCTGGACTCGATTGGATTATTAGTTTAGACGAATTTGTTGAAGGCGATCATGTAAATATCGAAAATTTTGTTTTAAATGCTGGTGTTACTGCAACTCTTTCAAGCAGTTCTTTTAGTGTATCAGCTGACAACATAACGATTAACGGAACTATTGATGGAAACTACAAAGGAGCCGTTGGCGGAACAGGAGGTACTGGTGGTACTACATCATCAGGTGCTGATGGCAGTTGTAATTCTGGAGGCATAGGTCTTGCAGGTAGTGACGGAACTGGAACAGGCCCTGGTTTTGCTGGCGGAAATGGTCTACTAGGTGGTTGTAAAACTCTTAATTGCATAGCTTGTACTGATGGGTATATAGCAGGTAGTGGTGGTGCAGGTAGTGGCGGTGGAGCTGCTCACTTTGCAGATGGAGGAACTAGTGGTTCTGGAGCTCAAGCTGCTGACGTAAATGGTACAGATGCCCTTGGAGGTTTCGGAGGAAATGGCCCTTGGTTTAGTTCATTCGCATATGGTGACAATACTTCTTTTGCTGTTTTACAAGGCTCTGGCGGTGCTGGAGCTGGCGGAGGTGGTGGAGGTTATACTCCTGGTTCTAACGGTGGTGATGGTGGTGCTGGTGGTGGAATGGTTGAACTTATTGCTACAAATACAGTAAGTATTTCTGCAACTGGTGCAATTTATTGTAATGGATATGATGGAAATGCAGGTGGAAACGGTGGTTATGGCTCTACTGATAATGCTTATGAATGCTTCGATAATGGAGATTTAGAAAACATAGATAATTGCGGTACATGTCCAGCTATTGGAAACTATTACGGTTCTGGTGGTGCTGGTGGTGGTGCCGGTGGTGGTAGCGGAGGTGGAATTCTAATTTCATCAGCCGACTTAGCAACTATTCTTGGAACCTTAGAAGTTTCTGGTGGTGAAGGTGGAGCTGCAGGATTTCCAAATACAACTCAAGGCACTTGTTTTCATAATGCAAGAGGAGGCTCTGGTGGTGTTGGAGGTAGAATAAAAATATTTAGAAACCCTTGTTTAGAAAATCAAATAAACCCAAGCTCTGATGTAACGGGTGGATTACCGGGTACAGCAATAGGAGGTTCTGTAGAAAGAGCAGCTTCTGGAGTTCAATTACTTATTGACCATCCAAATTATATCCCTTTTGATGCTGGTACAATTGCTATAGATCAAGATATTTGTGTTAGTGGAGTCCCTAATCCTATTGCCATTTCAACAAATCCAACTGGAGGTATTGGAACTTTTACATACCAATGGTGGCGATGTTCTGTTGGTGATTGCACAAACCCTCCAGTAGGATACACACCAATTGGTGTTGCGACCTCCGACTACACCCCTCCTGCTCTAACAGGTACAACATACTATTCGCTAATGGTACAATCAGGAAGCGAAGAATGCCGGGAATGGACAGCGCCAGTAATAATCACAGTACATCCTGATCCTACAATATCTATTTTAGCTTCGGAAAATGATGCCTGCGAAGACCAAGCTCTTACAATTACTGCAACCATTACAGGAGGGTTTGGATTATGCACAATACAGTGGCAATATTCAGATGATGGCATAACATGGAATGATGTAGGTACAAACAATATTACATATGACGTGCCAACAGATGCCGCGTTTACAAATCGTCAATATCGTGCAACATATAATTGTACAGCTGATGGCTGTGACCTTACTATTTCAAATGTCGAAATAATAAATGTAGCAGAACCTCCTGAATGGGATGTTATTAGTGTTACTCCTCCCGAGATTTGTCTAAGCGGAGTAGTTACATTTAGTGCCACTATTACTGGAGGCCTTGGTGGTACTATCGAATGGTTTGTCAGTCCTGCTGGAGCCGGAACATGGACAACTATTACGTCTCCTGATAATCCAGCCTTAGGTTCATGGGATTATCAACCTGTATATACACCCGATGGATCTGGTTGCAATATTGATGATGCTCCAATAAATACCGTTGTTGTTGTAGATGACCCAACAATAAGCATTTCTACAGCAGATACAGAAACTTGCGAAAATGACCCATTAAATCTTACTGCTTCTGCTAGTGGAGGATCTGGTTCTTGCTCATATCAATGGCAATACTGGGACGGTTCTTCTTGGGTAAATGTTGGCGTAGATTCTGACTCGTACGCTATTCCTGCTACTGTACCTGCTATTGGTGTAACCTATCGTTGCTTATACACTTGCACAGGAGAAGGTTGTGATCAAGCAATCTCTAATGAGCTTATCATTACGATACTTGAAAATCCAGATATAATTGCAACTGCTAACCCAAACCCGCAATGTTCAGCAGAACCCATTGACCTAAGTGCTAATGCAAGTAATGGAACAGCCCCGTATACATTTGATTGGGATAACGGTTTAGGCTTAGGACAAAATCACACTATCAATCCTACAACAAATACAACTTATACTGTAACAGTAACTGATGATGATGGATGTACAGCAGAGACAACTGTTGATGTTGTTATAAATGAACTACCTAATGTTGTTGCAATTGCAAGTCCCAATCCACAATGCGCAAACGAACCTGTCAATCTAACCGCAAATGGAAGTGACGGAACTGCCCCATATACTTTCGATTGGGATAATGGTTTAGGTTTAGGACAAAACCACACTGTCAATCCAGCATCTAGCACTAGTTATACAGTTACAGTATATGATGATAACGGTTGTAGTAGCGAAAATACCGTTAATGTTGTTATATACGATTTGCCAGATCCAGTTGTAACTCAATCAGCCCAAGCTACTTGTGGCGCTAATAATGGAGAAGCTACAGCAACCCCATCAGGAGGTTCGTCTCCATATTCTTACTTATGGGATAACGGTGATAGCAGTAGTGATGGCATAGCAGAAAACCTTCCCAATGGATTCATTTCAGTTGTAGTTACTGATGATAATGGTTGTACTGCTTCTGGTTCTGTTGTTATAACAAGTCCTTCATCAATAGTGTTAACTACTTTGGAAGTTAGTCCAGTTACTTGTTTTGGAGAGAATGATGGTATTGGAAACATTGAAATTACAGGAGGCAATCCACCTTTCGACGTAGATTGGACCAATGGTATTACTTCAGGAAATAATAACGGAATTGGAGAAGGCGATTTTGATGCAAACAATCTTACTGCTGGGACATATTTGGTTCAGGTTACTGATGCCGACAATTGCGTTGTCACTGACTTAATGATAATAAATGAACCTGCTGAAATCACATTAAATACCAATGTAACCGTTGATTTACAATGTTTTGGCGACACAAATGCGGAAGCTGATTTAACAATTAACGGAGGAACCTTAAATTATGATTTTACTTGGGATAACGGCTCTGTAAGTGGAGTAATGAATGGCGTAAATGGAGGGCCACATTCTCTTACAAATTTGGATGTTGGAACTTATACTGTATCAGTAACTGATGCAAACACTTGCACAGCCTCATTTAGTTTTGATATTATTCAACCAAACGATATTGTTATAACACCTACAATGCTTTCTGAACCTTCATGCAATGGATTTACTGATGGTGAAGCTAGCGTCACTATTACCGGAGGAACAACAGATTATGATTTTACTTGGAATAATGGTTCTGTAAACGGTTCAATGCTTAACGTAGGAACAGGTCCTCATACCCTATCTGATTTGGATGCTGGCACATATACAATTATAGTTACTGATGCAAATTCTTGCACACAATCAACAACTCTTGACATAACAGAACCAGAACTTCTATCAATGAATCTTGCTTTAGTGCAAGATGTATCATGTTATAGTGGGAACGATGGCTCTTTCAGTGTTACATTAACTGGAGGAACTTCTGATTATGATATTTCTTATGATAATGGAACTACAAGCGGCAACCTAGTAAATCTTGGAGTCGGTCCAAACAATATTACAAATCTCGATTACGGAACATATTCGGTAACAGTTATTGATTTTATTGGATGCACAGATATCGATAATATTGACATCACTCAACCAACAGAGCTAAATATATCAGCCTCAATGACACAAGCTGTTTCTTGTTATGCATATTCAGATGGAGAAGCAGATATAACAATTTCAGATGGAGTTGAACCTTATGATATAAATTGGGATAACGGAACCACTGCAGGCAACTTATCAGGTGTAACAACTGGAATACACTCCATGAGTAACTTAACTGCAGGAACTTATACTGTTATTGTAACAGACAATAACTTATGTACCATGTCTACAACTGTTGATATTACAGAACCTCCACAGATATCAAACACTATCAACATTACTTCAAACATTGATTGTAATGGAGGTAGTGATGGAGATTTCGATATATTAATTTCAGGTGGAACTGCAAACTTTAACATTGACTGGACAAACGGAACATACACAGACAATCTAACAAATGTTGATGTAGGACCACATAGCATTACAAATATTCCAGCCGGAAACTACAGCCTAACAATAACAGATGCAAATACTTGTGAGCAAATAGAAACTTTTAATATCACTGAGCCGGCATTGATAAACTTATCCGAGAATGCTAGTACAAACGTTTCATGTTTGGGTGGCTCAAACGGAAGCATTATTATTTCGCTAGGTGGAGGAACTCCAATGTATGATCTCACTTGGGATAGCGGAATCACTAGCGGTAGTTTAAATGGAATTAATTCAGGTAACCAAACACTAAGTAATCTAGATGCAGGAACATATATTATTTCTGTAACAGACAATAATTCATGTACTGAAACTATATCTGTAATAATAAGCGAACCTGCAAGTATCCTACAATTATCTATTTTATCTGTAACAGACGCAAGTTGTGTTGGAGTGAGTGATGGTTCTGCAACGGTCGATGCTACAGGAGGTGTTAGTCCATACACATTTACATGGGATAATCCAAATGGCTTAGATGATCAAATTTCTAATGTAATAGCTGGCACTTACAATGTTACTGTTACTGACGATTGGAATTGTAGTGTAACAATTCCTGTAACTATTAGTCAACCTGCCAACGGGTTAACAGCAACATATACTTCACAAAACGTATCATGCCCCGGAGGTAATGATGGAGACATTATCCTTTCTCCTACTGGAGGAACTGCTCCATATGCATTTAATTGGGACCCTATGGTTACGACTACTGAAACGGCATCAGGATTATCAGTAGACACTTACAATATTACCATTACTGATGCTGGCACATGTATTTTGACTATGTCAATAGATGTTATACTTGATCCAAATGCTTTATCTGTTTCGTTTGTAAGTTCAGATTCTGTTTCATGTTACGGATTAGCTGATGGAAGCCTGACAATTTTAGCTACAGGAGGCCAAGCACCTTACGACTTTGCTTGGAGCAACGGCCCTATAATTCAAACCACTACTGGCACAGCTGGTAATTACACAATCTCAGTAACTGATGCAAATCTTTGCATGGTAACAGCAGATTCTGTTATATACGAACCTGATGAACTCACAGGTAGCATATTTGAATTTTCAGATGTCAATTGTTACGACGGAACTAATGGTGATATAACAGTTGAAGCAATTGGTGGAACGGCTCCTTACACTTATTATTGGGAAGATGAATTAGGAACCAATATGGGAATAACTATTCCATCAGCAACGTCACTTACAGCAGGAACATATTACACCACAATAACTGACAACAATGGTTGTGGACCTGTTGAATTATCACATACAATTAATGAACCACTACTTGAACTGAGCGTAAATATCATCGAAATCAACCAACCTTCTTGTAACGGCGATTCAGATGGTTCAATTTCTGCGATTGATACAGGAGGAACAAGCCCAATTAGTATTTATTCATGGGCAGTACCTATAGAATTTTTTAATGGACAGACTCCTTCAGCATTAGCTGCTGGCGACTACGAAGTTACAATAACTGACGCCAATGGTTGTAGAGCAATCAATACTTTTACGCTTAACCAACCCGATATTGTAAGTATTAATATTGACGTTATAGAACCTCTATGCAACGGCAATTCAAATGGGTCGGCAACAGCACTTGCTTCAGGTGGTAACGGTAGTTTTTCTTATCACTGGGAAAATGTATCAGGAACCACATTATCTGATATTGATTTGCTCAATAACATTGCAACCGGAACATATTATGTTACAGCAACCGATATTCTTGGCTGCAGTATTGAAACATCTGTTTTTGTTGATCAGCCTACCATTCTTGGTGTCAGTTTAACTAGTATTGATGCATCTTCCTATGGGAATAATGATGGGTCTGCAACTGCAAATCCTGTTGGGGGAACATCTCCATATTATTATGAATGGGAAAACCAAGCAAATCCAGGTATTATTATTTCTACAAATCAAACAGCTAATAATCTTGTTACAGGAGATTATTGCGTTACTGTTACTGACGAAAACGGCTGTACAATAAGCGACTGTGTTAATATAAATCAACCTCCCGATCAATTAGCTGGAATACTTGCTTCACACATAGATATTACATGCTTTGATTTTGATGATGGAAGTATTACTATTAATGGTTATGGAGGAACTCCTCCATACATATGGAACTGGGAATACCCACTTGGAACAGTTATAGGCTCTGGTCCAACAATAAACAATCTTGAACCGGGTGATTATTATTTTACAATTATGGACCAACTCGGTTTTGAGTGGGATACTATAATTACAATTATAGAACCAACAGAGTTTATTCTCAGCAGCATTTCAAACACTAATGTCTCATGCTTTAATGGATCAGATGCTCATGTCGAAGTTGTAGTAAACGGTGGCACTCTTAATTATGACTACTCTTGGGCAAACACCTTAGAACCTATAGCTCAAAACAATGACACTTTATACAATGTCCCTGCAGGAGATTATTTTGTCACAATAACTGACGCAAACGGTTGTGGCCCTCATATTGCTAACACAACAGTTACACAACCAACTCAGCTCCTAATAAATATTAGTCTTGGGAATATGCCATTATGCAATGGAGATGCAAACGGTGAAATATCATGTTCTGCATCCGGCGGCGCTACACCATACACAGATTATTCATGGGCTGCTCCAATTGACAGCTATACCGGTACAAATCCAACTGGTCTAGAAGCCGGCTCTTATACCGTGACCGTTACTGATTCAAATTTATGTACAGCTGAGACAACGTTTATTTTAAACGAACCAAATATTCTAATAGGAGTTTTATCTTCGACTTCAACTACCGGATTTGGATCCTCCGACGGAAATGTCAGTGTTGCTGCTTCTGAAGGCACACCAAGTTATACTTATGAATGGGAAGATCAATCTAATCCTGGAACAATAATCTCTACAGCAAATTATATTGACAATCTTGCTGCAGGAACTTATTGTGTAACAATATACGACGCAAACCTATGTCAATTATCAGATTGCATAGACGTAGTTGAACCAGAAGAACTACTCGTTAGTATTGATGCTGAGAATATAGACTGTAATGGGAATAACAATGGGACTGTTGATGCTATTGTTACAGGAGGAGTACCTAATTATTCATTTGAATGGAGAAATAATTTAGGTATTCTCATTAGTAATGATCAATTTGTTGAAAACCTTGTTCCTGACACATATTTCGTAACAGTTACAGACGACTACGGGTATACAGCAACAGGAAGTGTTGTTATCTCCGAACCTGGGCAAATAATCTCACCAATGACATCAATTATGCATGTTAGTTGTTTTGGTCTTTCAAACGGAAGTATCACTTTAAATGTTTCTGGTGGAGTCATGTCATACAATATCACATGGTATGAGATTAACACTCCTTCAATTATTTTAAGTACAAACAGTATATTAAATAATGTTCCTGCAGGATCTTATGTTTTTAGTTTAACAGATGCTAACAATTGTACTCACGACACAACAATTAATATAAATCAACCTGAAGATATTATAATTACAAATATTGAAACACATAACCTACCCTGCCCTTATGATATTAATACAGGATGGGCTGTTGTTGAGTTTACTGGTGGATCTCCTGATTTTACATATACTTGGACAGATGAAACCATGACCGATTTGGGAATTAACAATGATACTATATACAACTTATTACCTGGAACTTACAATATAGAAATTAACGACATAAACGGATGTCCATCTGACAATTACAATTTTGATATTACAATTCCAACAGCTTTTGATCTTTCAGGAGTAACAGATTCTGTCAGTTGTTTTGATGGAAATAATGGTAGCATTGAACTTATTGTAAGTGGTGGTACTCCAAGTTATTCATATCAATGGTCACCTGATATAGGTGATACTCCTGTCCCTAGTGGATTAATAGCCGGCAATTATGATATAATTGTAACTGATGCAAATTCTTGTACTACAACAACATTATTTATTGTTGGACAACCTGATGCTGAATTATCATTCATAACTGGCCAAACTGATTTCATTTATTGCTATGGAGATACTACTGCAGAATTACAACTTAATATTTCAGGAGGTACTCTATCGTATGAAATAACCTGGGAAAACTCGTTGAACGAAAGTGGAACACAATCATTTGATTCAGAAGGCATTACATATATACAAAATCTACCTGCAGGTGATTATTTTATTACAATTACTGACAGTAGAAACTGTCAGACAACAGATGAAATAACAATATTACAACCTGAAAACATTATTTACGAATTCACCGATATTGTTGAAGCTAGTTGTAACGGGTATAGTGATGCATCAGTAGTCATTACAGCTTCTGGTGGCACAGGCACATTAGACTATTTATGGGACGAGATGAGTAGTTCGGTTACCCACAATTATTACGATAATATTATTGCAGGATGGCACTATATTACAATCACAGATGATAATTCGTGTTCAAAGATTGACTCTGTGTTTATTAATCAACCCAATAATATAAGTTCAAACCTGTATGAGAACTTGTATGTTTTATGTTTTGGTGACACAACAGCCAATACCATGATTAACATTTCTGGTGGAACTCCGGACTATGAAATAATCTGGTATAATTCATCATATGAAGAGCTTGGTCACGAAACATGGATCAACAATCTTGGTTCTGGAGAATATTACCTAAGCATAACCGACTCACATTCATGCTTTTACATTGATACGGTAACGGTAATCGAGCCTCCTATTCTTGAAACTTTGATGAATGGTACAGATCCTTTATGTTACATGTATCAAGATGGTAAAATTTGGGTAACGGTAGAAGGAGGAACACCTGGTTATAATTATGAATGGGATACTCCTGGAGCAATGAATACAGATACTGCATTTGCGGTTCCTCAAGGAATGTGGCATGTTACAATCACAGATTCTAATCTCTGCATGATTAGTGATTCTCTTGAACTAATTCATCCAGATGATATAGAAATTATTGACACAACAACACATGTCGATTGTAGCGCATTCATGGGGACTTCGACTTTATATGTTACAGGTGGAACTGAGCCATACTCCTACTTATGGTCAACTGGAGATGAAACAAGTTTTGTCGTATATCTTCCAGGAGGAGAACATCAGGTAGTCGTAACAGATGACCATGGTTGTGAAAAACCACATACCATAGATGTTCCTGTTATTGGCGGCATAGATGTTTTAATAGTACAAACCCAAGATATCTTATGCTTCGGTAATTATACAGCTACTCTTCGTGCCGATGTTTTCGGTCATCCCCCGTTTAGCTACGAATGGGGAATTTTTCCTGCTATGGACACAAGTCATTATTATAATTTACCAGCTGGAGATTATAGTGTTTTTGTTACAGACTCTTGGAATTGTACTGGTGATACAACATACACTATTACACAACCAGACGATATAATAATAACATTTACAAGTCAAAATGTGCCATGTCGAAATCAATCTACAGGATGGATAAACACTACAATTACCGGAGGTACAGGCAATTATGATCTCGATTGGTTACATACAGATATTGACAATTATAATATTTACAATCTTCCAATAGGAACATATTATCTGAATGTTACTGATGCAAACGACTGTGAAGCATCAAATTCAATGTTAATTACACAACCTGACTCATTATTGTTTGCAGAAACTTCGACAATTGGGACAACTTGTTTTGCTTCAGATGATGGACAAGCATTTGCACAAGGAAGAGGTGGAACTCCACCTTATTCATACTTATGGTCTGGTCCTTATAATCATGTTGTTGACACGGCTATAACAAACAACAATCTATATCCTGGAGTGTATGATTTGACAGTTACAGATGCAAATCAATGTACATTTCACACACGAGTCCCAATTCAAGAACCTGGACCAATAGAAATAGGTATTTCACAATACTTAGGGCCTTCATGCCTTGGTAATACAAATGGATACATTTTGTTAGATTCAATAACAGGAGGGACTCCACCATTCTGGATCCGAATTACCGGGAACCAAGACAGTTGGGAACAACCCAGTTTATTAATAGATAGTTTGTCTGAAGGATCATACCAAGTTGATGTCATTGATTCTCATAACTGTATACAATGGGGAAACTCAATTGCTATAAATCTTATAGATACAAATATTGACTGTTTACAAATTCCTGCAGCTTTCTCTCCAAATGCAGATGGATATAATGACGAATGGCAAATTGATAATTTGCACATGTTCCCCAAAATTATAATTCAAGTCTATAACAGGTGGGGCCAAATGCTCTACGAAGCTGGAGCCTTTGATGATTTCTGGGATGGCACTTTTAATAACAATCCTGTTCCTACGGGAGCATATTTATATCACATTGACATGAATAATAATCTTCCTCCACGGACAGGAACTGTAACAATTGTTAGATAATTACGTAATAGGAAAAATATGAAAAGATTGATAATATATTTTGTTTTAAGTTTGTTTGCAGCAAATTCCTTTGCACAACAAATTCCTTTGTATAGTCAATACTTTGAAAACAAATATATACTTAACCCTGGTGTAGCTGGTTCAGAAAAAAACTATTCGCCACTATTACTGAGTGTCCACAAGCAATGGATAGGGATTCCGGAATCTCCATCAACGCAATATGTCTCATTACATCATCGACTTGTTAACGATATTATGGGTGTTGGAGGAATGATTTTTCACGACACTTTCGGTCCAATACGAATGATCGGTGTTCAATCTACATACGCATATCATCTAAAAGTAAACAATAAATTAAGAGTGTCTTTCGGCATGAATGCAATTTTTATGCAATACATAATGAGAATTAGCCAAGATGATTTTTATGGATACGAACCAATACTGACTAGAGAAAGAACAAGTGTAACAGTACCCGATGCAAGCTTTGGAGTATATGCATATTCTAAGGATTATTGGGGAGGGATTTCAGTAGCACATGTGTTACAATCAAAAATGAAAATAACAGGAACATGGATGGATAAATCTAATAAAATGGTAAGACACTATTTTATAATGGGTGGATACAAATTCTCGTTCCCTGGACAATATCATCTTGAGATTGAACCCTCAGTATTACTAAAACTCACAGAATCTACTCCGATGCAAACAGATGTAAACCTAAAGATATATATAAACAAAAGATTTTATGCAGGCTTGTCAGTAAGAAGTGCTGACTCTTTTGTTACTATGTTCGGGTTTAACTTTGACGATTACTTTTTTGGTATGGCTTATGATTTCACTTTCAGCGATTTATCAGCACATACAGTCGGATCTCAAGAACTTGTTTTTGGTTGGAATCTGGGTATTAAA
>CAZUQY010000064.1:0-12085 GCA_964622935.1 uncultured Bacteroidales bacterium
TAAACACTGCTGGCTATGTATATAATCAATCTGAAAATCCTGATGGCGGAGGAACTTGGAGAAAAAACAGAAGAACCAGTATACTTTTCACCGGTGTCGATTTAAACAGAAACTACGATTATGCATTCGGATACAATGAAATCGGTTCGAGTTCTATCGGTGCTCATCCATGGTATAGAGGTACAGAGGCTTTTTCTGAGCCTGAATCTTTAGCAATGAAAAACCTAATAGAGTCTCAGAATTTTCTTATAGATCTTAACTGGCATTCATATGGCAATTATTTAATATATCCATGGAATTATGAATCATTATTGACCCAGGACTCTTTGTTATTCGAAGAGTATTCTCGTTATATTACTCTTGAGAGCCAATATCGTTATGGCACATGCGATCAGACATACGGATATAACAGTAATGGGGATGCTGATGACTGGGGTTATGGTGAAGTTGAAACAAAGAACAAAATTATTTCATTAACTGCCGAAATCGGCTCTAGTGATGATGGTTTTTGGCCACAAATTTCTGATATTATTCCTCTATGTAAAAAATCGCTTGATATGAATATCAGGGTGGCCAGACTTGCTGCCAAATATGCTCTCCTAAGTGATGTTTCCCCAACATTTTTAAGTGCATTAAATGGAAATATTTCTTTCGAAACATATTGCCTAGGGCTTGATGTCCCGACCAATTTTTCTGTTTCATTAGAGCCGATTTCTTCCCAGATAATTTCAACTGGGCCTGATGTTCAGTTTGATGGAATGACTACATTGGAGAGAAGAAATGCTTCTATTGATTATTCCTTGTCTCCCGGAACTCCGCAAGGCACTAATCTGCAATTTGAACTGAATATATCTAACGGGGTGTTTACCTGGGTTGATACAATAAACAAGATTTATTGTATTCCTGACACACTGCTTAAGGATAATGGAAACGACCTTAACAATTGGAACAGTTCCGATTTCTCAATAACTTCAGAGCAATATGTATCTGCACCATCCTGTTTTACAGAATCTGCCAATGCCAATTATGATTTGTTTCAATCATCTTCACTTGAGCTTATATCGCCTCTTGATTTAACGGATGCAGATTATGCTTATTTGTCGTTTAAGGCAATTTGGGAAATTGAAAAATCTTTCGACTGGGCTGAAGTATATGCCAGTACCGATGACGGCTCAACCTGGACTCCTCTATGCGGTCGTTATTCTTCTTATGGTACAGATGATCAAAATCTCTCAGAGCCTGTTTATGACGGATTCTTGAATTCATGGATTAACGAAGAAATGTCCTTAAATAATTATATCGGTAATTTCGTTAAATTGAAATTTGAATTTCACAGCGACCAGACCAATAGTTTTGATGGAATTTATATAGATGATATTCTGGTTCTTAGTTATAGAAATCTAAATGTAGGCTTACAGAATTATACCCCAAATGAGGAAAATTATGCTTTTCCTAATCCTAGTAATGGTATTATATATTTGAATTTACCGGAATTTGACGGAAAGAAGATTGCCGTGGAAATAGAAAATGTCTGTGGAAAGACTATTTATCGCCAAGTGTTTGAAAACTCGGCTAATCCGATAATAATTGATGGTAGGGATATTAAGAACGGTAGCTATTTTCTAAAACTCAGTTCTGAAAACAAAAGATTCAAAGTTCAAAAAATAGTATTTCTACGTTAATTTTTATTAGTCTTTAATATCAGTTTACATCTGCAATTATTTTACTTTTTTTCTGCAATACTAAATGCTAGTAACATTCAGATATTATTTCAGTTTTAAAGATTCCCATTTGTCTGCATATATTAAATAGTTCCCTGTACTTAATACATTTGGATTTTTCATTAACTCTCCATTTTCGAAACACACTAAATACCATATTTGAATAATATGCTTTGTTTTTTTGCACTTCGTGAACAAAGTCTATTTAGATTTGTTCTAAATAATGAAATCAAAAAAGAATACACAATGAAAAACATATATATATTATCGATTTTATTCTTCATTTCCTCTAGTCTATCAGCTCAATTTGCTGCAGGTATTGGTACAAAAGAAGATCCATATCAAGTATCAACCCCAAGCGAACTCAGTGAAGTAAGAAATTACTTAGATTCATATTTTATTCAAATAAATGATATTGATTTATCAACATATGACCATAACAATGATGGTCAAGGTTGGTTACCTATCGGTGGTGCTAACTCAGGCAATTCTTTCGAAGGAAACTATGATGGACAAGATTATGTAATTCTCAACTTAACGATCAATAGACCAAATTCAAGTAATGTTGGCCTATTTGGTTTAGTTGGAGTAAAAAATCCTACTGGTAATGTCAGTGTTAAAAATCTTGGATTAAAGAATATTAATATAACAGGTGACAATGGAGTTGGAGCTTTAATTGGTGGATTAATCTCAAATAAATCAACAATAATAGAATTCGCCTATGCACTTGATGGACAGGTGGTTGGAAATGCAAACCTTGGTGGTCTTATTGGTTATTCAAACAGCTATATAAATACTGCAAGTACAACTGAAAAGCCAGTAATTAGAAAAACTTTTTCTAGTGTAAATGTTAATTGGGCACAATTAAAAACAGGAAGTAATTTTGGCGGTTTAATTGGAAGCTCATTTGCTTCGATAATCACCAATTCGTATTCTAGAAGTAATGTTACAGTTGATAATACAAGTGCTGGAATCTCTTCATTGGGAAATATTGGTGGTTTAATTGGCAGTGCAAGTAACAAAACAGAAATCTCATATTCTTACTCAACAGGTATAGTAACTGGAACTGGCAGCCCTACTATAAATCATATAGGTGGAATGATAGGTATAAGCGAAGGAAATGTTTCAACTACAAGATCATTTTGGGATACCCAATCATCAGGTCAATTATACAGTGATGGTGGAACTGGAAAGACAAGTTCACAATTGAAAGATATTACTACATTCTCCGATTATGATTTTATAAACATATGGGGAATGTCGTCAACAGTTAATGATGGTTATCCTTATTTAAAAGGTGACAAATGGGGAGTATTACCGATAAAATTGGAATATTTTGAAGCGAGATTATATGATAATAAAGTCGAACTAGAATGGAAAACTTCAAGCGAAATCAATAACGATTTCTTCACAATCGAAAGAAGCACAAATGGCATTGACTTCGAGATTGTGTTAATAGAAAAAGGTGCTGGTAATAGTTCAGAAAGCATTTCATATTTTGCAGCTGATTATAGCCCTAATTCTGGAACAAGTTACTATCGTTTAAAACAAACCGATTTCGATGGCAAGTTCGAGTATTCAAATATCGAAAGTGTAAAAATTACAAATGTTGATACAGGCATAAACGTATATCCTAATCCAAGTACAGGAATTTTCAACATAAGAAAATCAGAAAATTACGATTCATATTATAGGTTATTGGATTATACAGGCAAAACTGTTTTAGAAGGAAGCTTTTCATCATTTGAAACTACGATTGATATTCAAAACCTTCCAAATGGAGTTTATTTTGTTCAAAACAGTAATTCTTCAGGTTTTTCAGAATCAGTAAAACTAATAAAACAATAAAGTTATTTAATACTACTGACATTTTCTTATTCTCCGACTTAACCTTACGAAAGTATACACTCTTGCTCAAGCGCGACTCCGATAGCTATAAGAGTTAGCGTGACATTTTTTTCTCCTTCAACTTAACCCTCCGAAGGTCTCCACCCCACTGGCTGATGAAACCATCGGAGAGTATAAGTTACTTAAAAACCAGATCTAGCATCCTTATATTTAGATTCCTCTTTGAAATTATTTAAAATCCGAACTTTTACTAATAAAACTTGTTCTTAAACTTATAACCAGTTACAGGATTATTTTATATTTTTGTAATCTGTTTAAATAATGATTTGAAAACATAAAAAATGGAAAAAGAACAGGATAAGGTATTAAAAGAAGTAACCGAAACCGAATATAAATATGGCTTTTTTACTGACATAGAAACAGATGAAATCCCTGTAGGATTAACTGAAGATACTGTCAGATTGATTTCAGCAAAGAAAAACGAACCTGAATGGATGCTAGAATTTCGATTAAAAGCATATCGTAAATGGTTAAACATGAAAATGCCAGATTGGTCACATTTAAATATTCCAGAAATAAAATATCAGGATATCATTTTTTACTCTGCACCAAAACAACAAGCAAAATACGAAAGTCTAGATGAAATTGATCCTGACATAAAAAACACGTTCGATAAGTTAGGCATACCACTAGACGAACAGAAACGTTTATCTGGTGTTGCAATGGATGCCGTAATGGATAGTGTATCAATTAAAACTACTTTCCAGGAAACACTTGCTGAAAAAGGCATCATATTTTGCTCATTTTCTGAAGCAGTAAAAGACCATCCTGACCTTATTAAGAAATACATGGGTTCTGTAGTGCCTTACGGAGACAACTTTTTTGCAACTTTGAACTCAGCGGTTTTTAGTGACGGTTCTTTTTGTTATATCCCCAAAGGAGTAAGATGTCCAATGGAATTATCAACTTATTTCAGAATAAATGCAATAAATACCGGACAATTTGAAAGAACACTAATAATTGCTGAAGAAGATAGCTATGTTAGTTATATGGAAGGGTGCACTGCTCCACAAAGAGATGAGAATCAACTTCATGCAGCAATTGTAGAAATTATCGCAATGAAAAATGCAGAAGTTAAATATTCAACTGTACAAAACTGGTATCCCGGAAATAAGGAAGGAAAAGGTGGAATATACAATTTTGTAACTAAACGTGGAATTTGCAAAGGTGATAATTCAAAAATTAGCTGGGCTCAGGTCGAGACCGGATCAGCAATTACATGGAAATACCCAAGCACTATTCTTATAGGAGATAATTCTCGATCTGAATTCTATTCTGTTGCGGTTACAAATAACTACCAACAAGCTGACACAGGTTCGAAAATGATACACCTTGGTAAAAACACTAGTAGTATTATTGTTTCTAAAGGGATTTCTGCTGGAAAAAGTCAGAATTCTTATCGTGGATTAGTAAAAGTTGCAAAAAATGCTGCAAATGCTAGAAATTTTTCACAATGCGATTCCTTGCTATTAGGCGATAAATGTGGAGCTCATACCTTTCCATATATTGATGTTAATAATGATAGTGCAATCGTAGAGCATGAAGCAACTACATCAAAAATTAGCGAAGATCAAATCTTCTACTGCAATCAACGTGGAATTGGAACTGAAGAAGCTATTGGACTGATCGTAAATGGATATGCAAAAGAAGTTATTAATAAACTTCCAATGGAATTTGCAGTAGAAGCTCAAAAATTATTACAAATTAGCCTTGAAGGAAGCGTTGGATAATGTCTGTAAAAAAATATAACATATTAGACAGAGTTACAGAACTAGGAATTGGACCAGTCAAAATGTTATCAGACCTTGATAACAATCCAGAACTAGTAGATGCTTATGCAAAATATGCTTTTTCAAATCAGAAGTATGCATGGCGTGCAGCTTGGATTATTTCGCATTATTCAAAAAAGAAACCCGAGCTCATTCAAAAATATGTTAATGATTTTATTCTAGCAGCAAAACATACAGAAGCTAATGGACATCTACGTGAAACTCTCAAGATAATTTACAATCTAAAGCTAAATGAAGAACAAACTAGCGAGATTTTCGACCTTTGCATGGATTTGCTAGAAGATAATAAAAGACAGCCTTCTGTAAGGATGATAGCTTTTAGCTTTCTAATACGAGTTGCTAAAAATTATCCTGAGTTAAGTAGTGAAATTGAAATAATTGTAGAAAACATAAAAGAATATTTGTCTCCGGGAATAAAGCACTCGATGACTCAAAGAATTAACAAAATAAAAAAAACAACTAAATAATAATAATATGTTAGTCATAAAGAACTTACATGCAGAAATTGATGGTAAAAAGATTCTAAAAGGAATAAATCTAGAAATTAAACCTGGTGAAATCCATGCAATAATGGGTCCAAATGGATCGGGCAAGTCAACCCTTGCTGCTGTACTAGCAGGAAAAGAAGATTTTAAAATTACCAAAGGTGAAATCTATTATGAAGGTAAAAACCTTATGGAATTAAATGCTGAAGATAGAGCAAAAGAGGGGATTTTCTTAAGCTTCCAGTATCCAGTTGAAATTCCTGGTGTTAGCATGATAAACTTCATGAAGACAGCTATTAATCAACAAAGAAAATACCGTGGTATAAATCAAATAACCTCTGCTGAATTTCTCAAATATATGCGAGAAATGAAAGAGCTGGTAGAACTCAAATCAGATTTAGCAAACAGATCTGTAAATGTTGGGTTTTCTGGTGGAGAAAAGAAAAAAAATGAGATTTTTCAAATGGCAATGCTAAAACCTAAACTTGCGATTCTTGACGAAACAGATTCAGGCTTAGATATTGATGCTTTAAGAGTTGTGGCAAACGGAGTAAATAAATTAAAAACTCCTGAAAATGCTTCAATAGTTATTACTCACTACCAAAGACTACTAGAATTTATCGTTCCTGACGTTGTACATGTTCTATATGAAGGTAGAATTGTTAAAACTGCTGGAAAAGAACTCGCATTCGAGCTAGAAGAAAAAGGATATAACTGGATTAAAGAAGAAATTGACGCATAATAATTTATAATTATGGATATTCAAAAAAGTTTTAAAAACTATATAAATATTTTTGATAAAGTTTCTCCTGAACTTAAAAAATTAGATTCAGAATCTACTTTTCGAACCAGAATAGATGCTTTTGAGAGATTTAAAAATGCTGACCTTCCTGATCACAAAAGCGAAAACTATAAATACGCAGGAATCTCTGAAATCTGCGATAAAGAATACGAGTTTTCTATTGAATCAAGAGGAGCATTAGTTGATCTAAATTCATATTTTCGTTGCGAAGTTGAGGATATGGACACTCATGTACTTCTTCTATCAAACGGAGAATACTATAAAAAAAATGAACCGCTTCCCAAAACAAACGAAAATATTATTATTTGTGGTCTAAAAGAAGCCAAAGCTAAGCACAAAGACATTTTCGACAAATATTATAATAAACATGCCGAAGAGTCTAACGATCCGTTTGTGAATCTTAATACAATGCTTGCTAATGATGGATTGTTTATTTACATTCCTAAAAATATCAAGCTAGAAAAGACGATTCAGTTGGTTAACCTTACTCATGGATTTGGAAATAAAAATATATTCAAAAGAAATCTTATTATTCTTGAAGAAAATGCTGAGCTAAATATGGTTATTTGCGACCATACACTAAACAACAGCAACAACTTTATTATTGATGTTACTGAGACATTTGTTGGCAATGGAGCAAATTTTCGACACCATGCACTACAGAATGAACCCAACAAATCAGGTGTTATCAATAATCACTTTATTCGTTTGCAAGAACATTCAAATGCTAGTACTTTGGCCTTATCACTTCACGGTGGAATAATTAGAAATAATTTCTTTGTTCAACTTGCAGGAGTTCATAGCGAAGTTAATCTATTTGGACTTAACCTTACTGACCGAGAACAAAGAATTGACAATTATTCTATAATTGATCATTTAGTTCCTGATTGCACTAGTAATGAACTTTTCAAAGGTATTTTTGATGAAAAAGGTAAAGGATCTTTTGCTGGAAGAATAATTGTTCGCCCTGATGCACAAAGAACTCTAGCATACCAAACAAACAATAACCTATGTCTTACTCCAGAAGCAAAAATGCGCACTAAACCACAGCTCGAGATATATGCTGATGATGTCAAATGTAGCCATGGTGCAACTGTTGGTCAACTAGACGAAACAGCTCTTTTCTACTTGAGGCAAAGAGGAATTAATCAAAAAGAAGCAAAATTAATGCTCATGTTTGCTTTTGCAAACGATGTCTTGCTAAAAATCAACATAGAGCCACTTCGAAATCGCATTTCTGGTCTGATAAATTCTCGTTTGAGAGGAGAATTCTCAAATTGTAGCCATTGTCTACTTAACTGTAACGGTTAGAAAAACCCTGTGAACTGAATCTGGAGAACAAATTAGAATAATATCTAATTTCCACCTTCTGCATTAAATCTAAAAAACATATTTTTTTCTTTGTTCTTATTTAGATTAAGTTTAAATTTGCCAAAATGGTTTGTGAGCATAAAATATTACTCAATCACGAATACACAGTCTCTAAAATTACTGGAAGATGGGGATTGCGTAGGAGAATACACAACCTCGATATAGAACCATATTCAAATTTAATTTTCCTAAAAAAGATATCACTTAACCGATACGTTTTTAAAGTATGCGGCAGCAAGAAGAAAAAAATCTTACCAGCTCAATATCTAAGATACATTGAGCTTATCGACAGTGAACTTCCAGATGCAGGTAAACGCATCCAGGAATCGCTAACAAACATTTCAGTACACGTTTTTAAAAGTGATGCCGCCAATTGTATCAGTCTATTTAATAGCGAAGATACATTTGATTTTAACAACTATGAATTTGAGATTAAATATCTTCCTATTGTTCAATCAATATATGGCGATGATTATGAGCATAAAAAGCTGCGAAATTCAATTCTAACAGATTTTCCCGATATTTTTCTTGGTATAATTGATGCCCAAAACCTTAAATCAGAACTATGTCTAGTAACTCAGTTCATGGATATGGATGCAAAAGTAATACTTGCATTACGTAACTATAATCCAGATGCCGCAGGAAAAGATAAGATTGACATTGAACTGCTAAGTAAACTAACTGGCGTACCAGTAATACCTTTTTATGATGGCGACGAAGAGAAGAGCCTTGCTTATAAAGAAAAGATATTACAAACAATTATTAAAACTCATAAAAATATTGAACCGTATGTAAGACATGTACATGTGAATTACGGTAGAGTTATAGAAGCTTCAATATCAAAACTTATACGCCATTTAAAAAGAGTTCCTGGTCAAGACTTTTCAATTTCACCACGATATCTAGCAATTAATTTGCTTGAAAAAGATCCGATTATCCTAAAATTGCATGACCCTTGCTCTATTTGTAAGAAAAAGGAATGTGTCTCAACAAGAGAAATTCAAAAATTGGAATCACTATATGACGAACATATTTTTACAATTATAAGAAATGCTCGTAAAGCCTATGTTTCTGGTGCTATTGCAGAAATTACAGGAAACACTACACAGGATATTTCAAGTCGAAAGATTGATAGGGTTTTAACACACCGTATTTGGGGCATTCCAATTTTTCTTGCATTCATGACTATTACATTCTATTCTACATTTGAACTCGGCAAATATCCTATGGGTTGGCTTGAGTCTGGAGTAGAATGGTTAACAAATCTGATTCAAGCCAATATGCTTGATGGATTCTGGAAAGACATGATTATTGACGGTGCACTTGGAGGTGTCGGAGGAGTACTTGTATTTTTACCAAATATTTTTATCCTATTCTTTTTTATAGGCATTCTTGAAAGTACTGGATATATGTCTCGTGCTGCATTCTTAATGGATAAATATATGCACAGAATTGGCCTACACGGAAAATCATTTATTCCAATGATTATGGGTTTTGGTTGTACTGTCCCAGCAATTATGAGCACACGAATCCTAGAGAATCGTCGCGACAGAATTCTTACAATGATGGTTGTTCCTTTCATGTCCTGCTCTGCTCGATTACCAGTGTATATACTTATGATTTCTGCCTTTTTCCCTGAGCATCCTGTTTTAATGCTTTTTGGAATTTATGGATTTGGGATTTTATTGGCTTTAATAATTTCTAGTTTCTTCAGCAAAACAATTCTAAAACAAAAAGAAGCACCGTATATTATGGAGCTCTTGCCATACCGTAAACCTACTTTTAAGTTACTTTTTAGTTATACTTGGAATCGTGGAAAAGAATACCTTAAAAAAATTGGCGGAGTTATCCTTATAGGCTCTATTGTAATATGGTTGTTAGGTTATTTCCCAAAAGAAACCACTTACTCAAAAGATTACGATCAATTGATTGCAAACTCTCCTACTCAAGTAGAACAAAATAAATATAAATTGCAAAAAACTAGCGAACATCATAAGAATTCATATATTGGCCAAATTGGGCATATCATAGAACCAGCATTGAAACCACTAGGTTTTGACTGGAAGATGAGCGTCAGTATTTTTGCTGGTATTGCAGGAAAAGAAATCACCGTAAGCACCATGGGGGTGCTATATCAGGCTGAAAGCGAGAACAATACAGGTAGCTTACAAAACAAACTCAAAACTGAGACCTACTCTTCAGGTGAAAAGAAAGGACAAAATGTTTTTGACAAAGTTGTAGCTCTATCTTTTATAATGTTTGTGCTGATTTATTTCCCTTGCATAGCTGTGATATCAGCGATATGGAGAGAATCTAAACGATTAAAGTGGGCTATCTTCTCAGCAATCTATACAACAGGGATCGCATGGATTGTTTCATTTGGAATATTTCAAATAGGGAGATTGTTGTTTTAATATCACATTACCACACCACTACATTTTATATTTGTTAAAACTAATCAAAGGCTAGAGCCTTAATTTATAGTTTCACTAGAAATGCAGAGTCCTCTACCCTCTTCACTTCTAGCACTTCTTTAACATCTTCATTTGGGACTAACATCGATAAAACATACTGCTGAATGAACCACTTTCCATCAACTTTCTCGAACACTCCTGAGCCTCGACATGGTCCTAATCCTGCTTCAAGAACCTCATCAAACCAAACTGTATTTTTATCACTACTTATATAGATATTACGCTTCAAAGTTTTAAAATCCCAAGCCTGCCCTTGTTCAAAGTAAGGAGTACAAAATTTTCTAAATTCAGTTTTATTCCAATACTCAGTTCCATCAGTGCCAATAAATACAAAATCTTCATGCATAAGAGAGAAGTAATCCTCTAAGTTAGTATCTGCAGCATCTTTATGCCACTTGTCTAGCAAGTTGTTTATTTCGAGCTTATAATCTGTCTGTTTAGACTCATTTTTATCCTGAGTGCTACTACAAGCAACAATAAAAAAAAGTAATGTGAAAGTTACTGCTACTAATTTCATAATAATTAAATGCTTAGGATTTCTATTTCATTTTTTAAATGAGGATATTGGTTTAGTAAGTCCTGTTTTTTTGCAAGTTCAAAGTCCTTGAATTCGAAACCTGGAGAAACGGTACAACTTACTAAGGAAAACCCCTTATCCTCTTTAATTTTTGCAGCAAACCACATATTTCGATCTACTCTTACTTGCGGACGTTCTCCTTCACTTAAACAATTCCCAAGCAATTCAACCTGTAATTCTCCCTCAGAATCGATTATATAAATCTCGAGAGGCTCTCCTTGGTGAAAGAACCAGATTTCGTCAGATTTTACTCTATGAAAATGAGACTTCTCATTCTCAGTTAACATATAATATATTGCTGTTCCAGCACTTCGGGCATCACCGTTATCAAGTCTAACTGTAGAATCATCTCGGTAAGTTTCTTTATAATAGCCTCCTTCTGGATGACTTTCTAAATTCAGTAGGTTCTTTATTTCTTTCCAATCCATATTCAATGGTAAATTTAGAAAATTTCTAGATATTTTCACATTATATATTTCATTGGTAAAACCATTGTTCAGATATTGTTCCTTTATGAATACATATCCATTTGTTTTTAAAAGAAGCTTGACTATATTTTGCCTACACACCCTTCTTTTCCTAAAGGAATCCAACGCAACCAATAATTCTAATATTCTTATTGCAAGTAAAACAAATTACCAAGACAGGCAACAGTGCGATAGCCGCCTTTAGGGTCTTGGGGGAGCTTGGGCTTGAAAACATTCACACTTACGTTCAATTGTATTAATCACTTTTGAAATATCATTTCTTATTTCATCATTTGTAAATCTAAGAACTTCTATCCCAAAACTATTCATAACATTCGTTCTGTTTTCATCGTAAGATTTTGCCTCTTCATTACAATGACTACTTCCATCAATTTCAATAACAAGTTTAATTTTATGACAATAAAAATCTGCTATATAGTGTCAGAAAGAAAACTACCCATTTTTGCATTGCACGTTCAGAATCTTCAAT
>CAZUQY010000065.1:0-11935 GCA_964622935.1 uncultured Bacteroidales bacterium
TTGAAGAATTGGTTTTTCAGCCATCATGTAATCCATCATCTTGTTCATGCTAATGCCATACTTGTATAACTTACTTTTGTTTGTACCAAAACAAAGTATGTCCATTTGCTTGAGTAAATTAGGAATGGCATTTTTTGAAATGGAATCTAAGAAAATAATATTATCAAGGCCGGTAGCATTATTTATTAGGTTTTGTTTCTCAATTCCATTGCCAACTAAAACAAATACAATATCATTATTGCTTTTAAGAATTCTTGCTGCTTCTATTATTGTATTTAATGAATTTGAAACGGCATGTCCACCTGCATATCCGACAATAAATTTATTTTGTTTCTTTAAACTATTGAACATATTTGCTAAATCATTCGGGATTTTCTCAGGATTTTCCCAATCTTCAATTACTATGCCATTAGGAATGTAATGCCACTTTTTTAAATCGAGACCATGTTGTACCATGTGCTCTTTTGTGTTTGGCAGCATTGAAACTACAGAGTTACAATGCTTATAAGCGAAGTTTTCACCATGTTGCATTATCATGATAAAAGGATGGTGTTTTGACATATTGCCAAGTTCCATAGGAGATAAAGGCCATAAATCGTGGACTTCATATATGTGTTTTGCATTACTGATTTTTGCAATTTTGCGGGCAACATAATTATCGATTGTATATGTAGAAGATGCAATAACAACATCAGGCTTTAGATGTTTTGCGAAATATCCTGATTTGAGGTAAGTTTTAATAACAAATGAGAAAATATTACGAACTCGAGATACTCCATTCCCATTATATTCTGGGGTCTTTACCCAAATATATTTAATGCCATCAATAAGTTCTTCTTGAAATCTTGATTTTAAAACTATTTTCCTTTTCCGCAAATGAGAATTGTTAGCAGCAAGTATTGTAACATTGTGTCCAGCTTTAATCCATTCTTTTGCAAAGTAATATGGTCTGAATTCCATTCCCATTTCAGGAGAACCAGCGTAATGATTGATAAGAAGAATGTTCATATTACAAAATTAAAAAAAAAGTTTTATAAAGAATCGTAAAAGTAAACTAACTTTTTAGTCTCAATTTCCCAGTTATACTTTTCTTCGATTGCTTTTCTGCCGTTTTTGCCGGCATTTACTAGAAATTCATTATCAGAGATTACTGATATAATTCTCTCTTTGATTATTTCGGGCTTTGTTTGATTTACACAAATCCCACAACCAGCATCAGATACTATTTGATTCCATAATGGAAAATCAGAAGCAATTACAGGTAATCCAGAAGCCATATATTCAAACATTTTAATAGGCAGAGATACAATATAGCTGGGCGTTGCTTCAAGAATAACCAAGCCAAGTTTAACTTTGCCTAATAATTCATTTATTTCATTTCTGTCGATATAGCCTAAGAATTCTACATTTTTCCATCCTGGATGAGCTCGACATTCATTTTCAAGTTCCGAAGGTGAAAAATTACCTGCGAGATAAAGTTTTATATCAGTGTCATTTATAGCATCAAGTGTCTCGAAGATTCCACG
Organism: uncultured Bacteroidales bacterium; assembly: GCA_964622935.1. Taxonomy (GTDB): domain Bacteria; phylum Bacteroidota; class Bacteroidia; order Bacteroidales; family ML635J-15; genus Bact-19. Next base: position 1,527 of record CAZUQY010000065.1, read on the forward strand.
TGTCTTAAAAATTCCTCCAATATAACAAATCGCATTTTCTCGATTTTCCCATTGGTCATTAAAAATAATCTCAGTGCTAATAGGATAATTGTTTACATCAATGGTATTTTTATTGATTGTTAAGAATCTATCCCTTATATGTGGTGTTGCAGCAATAACCCCAGATAGTTTCGATACTTTTTTATTTTCATAAAATTCAACAACTGTTGAAATTAGTTTTCTAAAAATCTTTGGTATATAAGGCTTGTTTAATACTTGTCGAGGTAAGTCTTCGTGTGAATCGTAAATAATTTTTGCTCCTGATTTTTTTAGTTTTCTTGAGATTCTTAATAGCTCTGGATCGTGAATGTGATAAATGTCGGATTTAGTCTCAAGGGCTTTCTTTAAGGCATTTTTACCCGAATTTAAGAAACGGTCTTTGCGACCTGATGGCTTGCCAGAATCAATTATGTTAACTCCTTTGCGTGTCTCATCTCCCAACCCATCTGCAACTATCAGACTAAGCTTTGAGAACTCATTGGATAGTGAATGACATTCCTTATGGAATATCCTGACGTCATAACGTGGATGAGCAGTGGTAATATGGCAAATGTTTTTTTCTTTCACAATACATTCTGAAGTCTGTAAAAATACTAAAATACTTTCAAAAATCGTAAATATTTTGGGAAACATAATTCAATATTAGTTTTAAATTATGTGAGTAGGAGATCGAACCTAAAGTATTTTATTTTAGTTTTCTTTTTATTGCCTCAGAGAGGCAAAATATTATTAACCATGGACAAGAATTTATTCATAGTCCGGGGTAATAAGATAATGACAAAAGCAACTAGAATTAACTTTGCTAACTAATTCTTCTATTAAATTTGTTGTAGAACCATAGCTTTAATACTGTGATTTTGTCATTGAGACATAAATCTTGTCAATATTTTTGTATTTTTGTTATGTGATTTTAAAAACCTTGCTGTAAGTGGATAAAATAATAATTTCTTGCTCTGACCATTTTATTGAGGAGAAAAAATATGTGTTTGAGATACTCTTTAATCAGTTACTTGAAATAGATTTTGAGTTGCAGATACAACATGAGCATACTTATAAGATATGTTATCGAGATGCTATATTCCATATTGTAGATGATTTTTTTAAGAATATTAACTCTGATGATAAATATTATCACAATCAGGAATTGATACCCAAGGAAATAAGCTTATTGAATGTTGTTGATTATGGAATAGTAGACTTGCCTGTATTGTTTGGTAATGGCGAATATAGGGCGGAAGATAATAGCTATTATTTTGGGTCTGATTTTATAGCTTCGGCTTTCTTTATGTTGACAAGGTGGGAGGAAATTGCAATTACAGAGCGTGATAATTATGATAGATTTCCGGAAGATGAATCATTGTCTATAAAAAACGAATTTCATAAGCGTCCATTGGTTAATGAATATGCAGATTTATTTGGAAAGTTTTTCCGTGAAGTTGGGAGGGAGATAGATATTAAACGTGCATATAGATTATTTCTTACACATGATATTGACGATTTTGCAAGATATGATTCATATAGTAAATTTATTAAAGCTCTTGCAGGTGATTTGTTGAAACGTAAAAGTCTCAAATCATTTTTTAGAACTATATCTGACTTTTATAATATCAAATTTAAAGGAGTAGATGATGTTTACAATACTTTTTCTTTTCTAATGGATGAGTCCGAAAGAATAGGAGTAAAGTCTGCATTTTATTTTATTGCTGGAAAACTTGGCGAAACAGACGTGAGGTTTGATATTGATAGAAGGGACGTCTCTAAGATTATCGAGTTAATAGAAAAGCGAGAACATATTGTTGGTATTCATCCAGGTTTTGATACTCTTGATAATTTCGCAAATCTCAAAATTGAGCTTGATAGATTGAAAAAATATTGTGAAAATATTGAAGAAGGCCGACAACATTATCTTCGTGTAAAATTACCAGATACTTGGAATCATTGGGTTGATGCTGGGTTAAAAATCGATAGTAGTATAGGTTTTTATTCACATATTGGATTTAGAGCAGGTATCTGCTGTGAGTTCGAAACATTTGATGTACTTAAAAGAGAAAAAACAGGATTGATTGAACGACCACTTATAGTTATGGATACAGCTCTAAGGAGATTAGTCGTTTTGCAAGATGATGCAGTAAGTGAAATTGTTCTTATAAATGATATTGTACGTAAGTTTAAAGGAGATTTTGTATTATTGTGGCATAATTCGAATTTGACGCGAAACGAATGGCAAAATTGGGATAGAGTGTACCAAAAGATATTAGATATAATAAAAGTTTAGATAAAAGTATTTAGCTTGGGCAATTTGAAGAATGGGAATTATTAAAGTAAATAAAAGTTTTTTAGTCGCTATCGTTGGATTGCTTGCAATTAGTGCGTTTTTGGAATACTATTATTTAAACTTCATTTGTCCAAAGTACTCGTACTCCGAATTTGTTCTTGATTTTAACTGGTTTAAATATATTGAAACTAAACTATGGTTTATTATTTTAATCTTTATTAGTTTTGTCATAAACAATAGGTCCCAATTTATAAGTGCGATTTTCTTGTTTCTCTTGATGTTGATTTATGTGCCGGGATATATTTTGTATTCGTATTCCAATGGCTTAACTCCTGTGTTCTATTCCACGATTACATTTTTTATGATTGTAGCCATTATAGCGCCATTGAAGATAAAGTTGAAAGTTGTGCGTATTCCTGAAAATATTAGTTATTATTTTTTAATAATTTTTACTTTTCTATTGGTGTTGCCGGTATTTAATGACTTTAGGTTTAATATCAATACTAATGTGTTAATGCTTGATGATATTTATGATGTTAGAGGTGTTTTAAAAGAGAATATTTCTTTTATTTCTTCATATACCTTTTGGTGGTTGGCAAAGGTTATTCTGCCGGTATTATTGGTATATGGTTTATTGAAAAAGGATAATAAAATAGTTTTATTTTCTTTAATAATATTGCTCTATTTGTTTTTAATTTCAGGACATAAAAGTGTTTACTTTACACCGATTTTAATTCTTTTTTATTTCTATTTTGGTAAAGATTATAATGAAAAAATCCTATTAACAATGGGATTTATTCTTGTTTTATTTGTCATGATAAATCTTCCTGATTTCTATATTGGACGGCCATTATTTAAATCAATTTTTGTTAGACGTATGTTTTTTGTCCCTGCACACTTAAACGAATGTTATTTTGATTTCTTCAATCATAATCATATCTATTTATCAAATAGTGTTATGAGTAACTTTATTGACTATCCATACGATTTGCAGCCAGAATATCTTATTGGAAGAGAGTATTTTGATAAGCCTGAAATGAGCTCAAATGCAGGATTGATTGCAAATGGTTTTATGAATTTCGGTTATATTGGAGTTGTAGCTTATTCAGTAATATTTTCATTTTTCTTGATGCTAATTAATTCAATAAACTTGAATAAAAGGTACTTTGGCCTTTTCATATTTTTTATGTTTATTTTTAGAGGTTCTCCATTTTTAACCACGATATTGACGCATGGATTTTGGCTAGTATTAGTATTAGCTTTTACAGTTTTGCCACAACGAAAATTGTAGATTTAATGATTTTCGAAAGCTACAAGAAAATTATTTCAAATTGTTGTAATACCATTTAATTGCTTTCTTTAAGCCCTCATGTACATCAAATTGTGGATTGTAATCAAGTAATTCTTTGGCCTTTTTTATAGATGCAAGAGAATCTTTAATGTCTCCCTGACGTATGGGACCGTATTGGGGTTTAATTTTAGTAACTTCCGAATCAAATTGTGAAAGTACTTCGATGAGCTCTTTTGTTAGATCATTTAAGCTGTTGTTTTCTCCGAATGCTACATTGAAAATAGTATTTAATGCTTTTGGATTATTTGTTGTAGCTGCAAGTTCGTTTGCCATTACTACATTTGCGATATATGTAAAATCACGAGATTGTGAACCATCTCCATGTATAATTGGAGCTTCGTGATTTATTAATGACTTAATGAACTTTGGAAAAACAGCCGCATAGGCACCGTTAGGGTCCTGATTTTTACCAAAAACATTAAAATATCTAAGACCAATAGTTTCTAAACCATATAAATCACTAAATACCTTAGCATATAATTCGTTTACATATTTAGTTATTGCATATGGAGACAAAGGATTTCCAATTATCTCTTCAACTTTTGGCAGATTCTTAGAGTCACCATAAGTAGACGAACTAGCAGCGAAAATAAATCTTTTTACATTATTGTCTCTTGCTGCAGTAAGCATATTGAGGAATCCATCAATATTTACACTATTTGTAGTTATTGGGTCATTAATTGAACGTGGTACCGATCCAAGAGCTGCATGATGGAGAACTATATCAACACCTTTACAAGCGTTTTGGCAAACATTAATATCACGTATGTCATTATTGATGAATGTGAAATTATCGTGATTTAAAATGTCAACAATGTTTTTGATTTTACCTGTTGAAAGGTTGTCAAGACAAATAACTTTATTGTTTTGTGTTATAAGCTTTTCAATAATATTAGAACCGATGAAGCCTGCTCCACCGGTTACTAATACTGTTGAATCTGATATTATTCTTTCTTGTTTCTTATTTTGCATAATTTACAGAACGTGTTTCACGAATAACTGTAATCTTTACTTGTCCCGGATATGTCATTTCATCCTGAATTTTTTTAGCAATTTCGAAACTGAGTTTTTCTGCTTCTGCATCTGTTACTTTCTCGCTTCCTACAATTACTCGAAGTTCTCTTCCTGCTTGAATAGCGTATGTTTTTAAAACGCCTGGGTATGATAATGCAAGAGATTCAAGGTCTTTAAGACGTTTGATGTAAGACTCAACAATTTCGCGTCTAGCACCTGGACGAGCACCTGAAATTGCATCACAAACCTGAACGATTGGAGAAATAAGACTGGTCATTTCGACTTCATCATGGTGAGCACCAATAGCATTACATATTTCAGGTTTTTCTTTGTGTTTTTCAGCAAGCTTCATTCCATAAATTGCGTGTGGTAATTCTGGTTCTTCGTCAGATACTTTGCCAATATCATGCAATAACCCAGCTCGTTTAGCAAGTTTTGTATTTAATCCTAATTCAGAAGCCATAATAGCCGATAGGTTTGCAACTTCGCGTGAGTGTTGTAAAAGGTTTTGTCCGTATGATGAACGGTATTTCATTTTACCAATCAACCTTATTAGTTCAGGATGCAAACCGTGAACTCCTAAATCAATTGTTGTGCGTTTACCAACTTCAATAATCTCTTCTTCAATTTGTTTGCGAGTTTTGTTTACAACCTCTTCAATTCTTGCAGGATGAATTCTTCCATCAGTAACAAGTTGGTGTAATGAAAGGCGTGCAATCTCTCTACGTACTGGATCAAAGGCAGATAATAGAATTGCTTCAGGTGTGTCGTCAACAACGATTTCAACTCCTGTGGCAGCTTCTAGCGCGCGAATATTTCTACCTTCACGACCGATTATGCGGCCTTTTAATTCGTCACTTTCAATGTGAAAAACAGTCACTGCATTTTCGATTGCAGTTTCAGTAGCTACTCGTTGTATTGTTTCTAGAACAATTTTTTTTGCATCTTTATTTGCACTCATTTTTGCTTCATCAATAATTTCATTGATTAGCCCAATTGATTCTGAACGTGCTTTTTCCTGTAATGATTCTAGTAATTCTTTTTTAGCTTCATCAGCAGATAATCCAGAAATAGTTTCAAGTTTTGTTATTTGTTCGCTTTGTGCTTTCTCAAGTTCTTCTGCTCTCCTTTCAACATGCTCAAGTTGTTTGTCAAGGTTTTCGCGAACTATTTCAACTTCTCTTTTTAATCTCTGTGTTTCTTCTGCCTTTTGGTTTAGACCAGTCTCACGTTGTTTAATTCTGTTTTCACCAACTATAATTTTTTGATTTCTTTCGTTGCTTGTTTTTTCATGTTCCGTTTTTAGTTGAAGAAATCTTTCTTTTGCTTGTAATTCTTTTTCTTTTCTTACAACTTCAGATTCAGAGTTTGCTTCGTTAATAATTTTCTTTCTTTTCTTGACAAGGGCAACATCCCACAAGAAATAAGAAATAATCCCACCGCCTACAAAGGCTGCCACCGCAATAATTATCGATATTAGTTCCATATATTTATTTAATTGTTAAAAAAAATGCCCGTATATAGTTCTTTAATGTTAAGGAAACCCCTGTATGAACATGGGTAGGACGGCCAAACGATATCCGACTTCCAATGATTACAGATGTAATATAATTCTGCGAACAGAATTATTTAAGGCCTGTCGTCCAAAATTCGAGCTTTGTCCCAATTTTGTTAGTGTTGAGTTTCACAACTTTTAAAGAACCAATACGGGCAATATATTAATTACCTAATTTATTTTAAAGAACGTTTACTCTTTTGTTAGCACCTCTTCAAGTGCAAAATTTATTTTTCTAATTTCGTTAATAATTGGTGAAATGTCTTCATTTTCTTCATTTTCCATCATTTTTACTGCAAACATTATTACAGTCATAGCAAGATAATCCTGGTCGTCTTTGTTTTTATAACCTTTCTTCTTGTATTGCAATAATGTTTCGTTGATTGATTGTGAAGCCTTACGTATCAACTCTTCCCTTTTACTATCACCTCTGTTGATACTGATAGGGTAAATCCTGTCACCAATGCCTATATTTATTATTAACTTGTCTTCCATTAAACTATTTGTTCAAAAGAGCAATGCAATTATCAATTTCCCGTATAATTTTATTTAATTTGAGTTTGGCATCATTATCCTCATTATTCCCAGTCCCCAGCGCCTTAGCCATTCTCAAATTATCATATTTTCTTTCAATATCTTGATATTTTTCTTTATATATATTTAATTCATCACTTAATTTCTTTACCTCTGAAGATAACCCATCATTGAGCTTTCTCTCTTTATTATATAACAAAATCACTTGCTGAATGTTTTCATTCAAGGTGTTTAGTATTTTGCTATATTCTTCGTTCATTTATATAATTATCTAAATACAAAAATAAGTCATTTTTTTTTCAAAAGCAATATTAAGATGTTAGATTTGCAAAATAATTGATAGAAATAGATGAATCAAAAAGGAATATGTCTGATAGTAAGCTTTATAAGCTTTGTTTTTAGTTCTTACGGACAGTTAGAAACTTACAAACAGGATTTTGTTAAGCCATTAAGAATTGAACCATCTTTATCTGGGAATTTTGGTGAACCCAGAAGTACGCATTTTCATACTGGACTTGATTATAGGACATACAAAGATGGTAAGGATGTGATTTGTGTTGCAGATGGATATGTTTCTAGAGTGTTGGTTTCTCCATGGGGATATGGCATGGCTTTATATGTAAATCACCCAAATGGTATCACATCTGTTTATGGGCATCTTAGTAAATTTACTCCAGGAATTAACCAATTTGTCACCAATCTTCAATACAAAAAACAGTCTTTTGCTATTGACACATTATTGGCTGAGGATATGTTTGTATTTAAACGCGGCGATGTGATTGCTTATAGTGGGAATACCGGTTATTCTGAAGGTCCGCATTTGCATTTTGAGATGCGTGAAACTAAAAATGATAATCCATTAAATCCACTTGAGAGTGTTTATCATATTAAGGATGATATCGCCCCTAAAGTAAGCGATGTCGTGATTTATCCACTTTCAGATATCTCATTGGTAGATGGTTCTAGTTCGAAGAAAAAGTTTGCAGTTAAAAAAAACAGAGATGGAAGTTTTATTATCAACTCCTTGATAAATGCTGGTGGTCCAATTGGCATTGGAGTTGCCTATATGGATAAAATGAATGGGACGACAAACTGGTATGGCGCAGAAACAGTTAAATTATTTGTTGATAATGAACTTATTTATCATTCTGTTGTAGATAGACTTGATTTCGAAAAACAAAAATGCAAAAGCAGTGTATTTGATAATGACTACCTACTTAAAGAAAAATTAAATGTGCACAAGCTTTTTGTTGAACCAAACAATGATTTGAAAATATTCGATTACTTGATAAATGACGGGAAATTCTATGTGCCTGAAGGGACTTCTTCTAATATTAGAATAGAAATCTATGATTATTCTGGTAATGTGACTAAAGTAAATTTAAACATTAAAGGTTCTGATGTTGATTTTAGCAATATTCATGATGATGAGAATAAACTTTTGTGGAATAAATCATATGTTTTAATTTCAGAATTATGCAGAGTAGAAATTGATTCTGCGGTTTTGTTTAAAGATAAAAAAATAGATTTTATTAAACTGAAAGAAAGTAAGTATTCACCAGTTTATAAAGTTGGAGAGGAAAACATTCCTTTAAAGAAAGATTTTAAAGTAAGTTTTTATGTTAATGATGAGTTTTTAAATCTAACAGATAAAATGTTTGTTGTTCGCGAACGTCAAGGAAAGTTTAGATATATCAAACCTGAGTATTCTCAACGGTTTATTTCTGCTTCTTCCAGTTATTTTGGGAAGTTTTACTTGTGGGTTGATACTATTCCACCAGCAATAAAACCTGTTAATATTTCAAAGGATAAGAATATGAGTAGTTCCAAATATATTGAAGTAAAAATAGAGGATAATTTCTCTGGTATTGCAGAATTTAATATGTTTATTAATGATTCGTGGGTATTGGGAAAATATGATCCTAGAAAAAGGAGTCTAAAATATTTTTTTGATGACAAGATGCCTGTTGCAGATCAGTACACACTAAAAGTTTCTGTTAAGGATAATACGGAAAATACCGGATCTTATTCGGTTGATTTTAGATATTAAAACCAATCATAAACAGTCTTGCTTTTTAGCTTAAAAAGTGCGTTCTTTACAGGTTCAAAATATTTCGAAATGATCAAAACTGATAGCATAAGTTTACGAGGGGTTAGGGTTCATAATTTAAAGAACATTAATCTTGAGATTCCTCATGGAAAATTAATTGTAATCACAGGCTTGTCAGGCTCCGGTAAATCTTCACTTGCTTTTGACACTCTATTTGCTGAAGGTCAGAGGAGATATGTAGAGAGTTTATCATCTTATGCGCGTCAGTTTTTAGGCAGAATGACTAAACCTGAGGTAGATTTTATTGATGGAATTCCTCCTGCAATTGCAATTCAGCAGAAGGTTAATACTCGTAATCCGCGATCTACTGTTGGAACGTCAACTGAAATTTATGATTATTTAAAATTGCTATTTGCTCGAATTGGAAAGACGTATTCTCCTGTATCAGGGAAAATCGTAAAACGCCATAGTGTGGCGGATGTCGTTGATGTAATTTCAAAAAATACTGAAGGCGCAAAAGTTCTTATATGTTTCCCTTATTTCTTTAATAATGTCCAAACACATTTAGAACAGCTCGATTTGATTCAAAAACAGGGTTATAATAGAGTAGTAGTAAATAAAGAATTGTATAGGATAGATGATTTGATATCACAAAATGGAGTTAAAAATATTAAAAGTATAAGAATTGTGCTTGATCGAATTGTGGTAAGAGGCGATGAAAATCAACTTGGTCGCATTTCTGATTCTGTGCAAACTGCTTTTTTTGAGGGGAAAGGAGAATGTTGCATTCTGGGTATAGAAGATGAAATAAAAACTGAAAAAATATTCTCAAACAGATTTGAAGCAGACGGGATAGAATTTGAGATTCCGTCAGTGCATTTGTTTAGTTTTAATAATCCTATTGGGGCTTGTCCTGTTTGTGAGGGTTTCGGAAAAGTGCTTGGCGTTGACGAAGATCTTGTTGTGCCTAATAAAAGTCTTAGCTTGTATGATGATGCGGTTATATGTTGGAGAGGTGAGTTTATGCAGGAATGGAAAAAGGATTTTATCAGAAAATCGTCATCATATTCATTCCCAATTCATCGTCCATATTACCAATTGTCAAGCGAGGAAAAAGATTTGTTGTGGTACGGTAATGATGATGTTTCAGGTATTGTTAATTTTTTCGAATATCTTGAAAGTAAAAAGCAGAAAATACAATATCGGGTAATGATTTCGCGATATCGTGGTAAAACTACTTGCCCGGAGTGCAAAGGTAAGCGTCTGAAAAAAGAAGCATTTTATGTTAAAATCAACAATAAAACAATTGGAGACCTTGTTGATATCTCGATTTATAATTTAAAAGACTTATTTGATAGGATTAAACTATCAGATTATGAAAAAAATGTATCAGGTAGATTATTAGATGAGATTAAGCTTAGATTGCAATCTATTATTGATGTCGGACTTGGATACCTAACAATAAATCGTTTGTCATCAACTCTATCTGGAGGGGAATCTCAAAGAATAAATCTGGCAACTATTTTTGGATCGGGTTTAGTAGGGTCCTTATATATTCTCGATGAACCAAGTATTGGTCTACATCCTCATG
>CAZUQY010000066.1:0-8378 GCA_964622935.1 uncultured Bacteroidales bacterium
CATATTAGTTTTGATTTTAATATTCTAAAGGAATCACAATCTTTATAGTTGTTCCATTATCCTTGTCATTATTAAAGTCTATATGTCCATTTAATATTGTAAGCCTTGAGTAGATATTTTTCCACCCAATTCCTGTAGATTTTTCCATAGAATTTTTATTTATTCCGACTCCATTATCCTTTACATTTAATACTAGAAGACTATTTTCCTTAAAAAGACACACCTCTACCTCTGTAGCTTTAGAATGCTTTATTGTATTACTGATTATCTCCTGAAAAATTCTATAAACAGTTATTTCAAGCATATAATAAAATCGTTCATGCTGACAATTAGACTTGATATTTACATTTATTTTATGATTTTGGTTGATTTTAAAAACTATCCCTTTCAATGCTGACAATAACCCAAGTTCAATTAAAGCTCCCGGCATCATATTATGAGAAATATTTCTCACCTCCATACTTGTTTCATCAATTAAATCTAATGCACTATTTAAAATCTCAGAGCTAGCACTATCACAATTATATGTATCATCCAATTCCGACAAATTTAATTTCGTTGTAGCTAACATTAAGCCAACACTATCATGCAAATCTGCTGCTATTCTTTTTCTCTCTTTTTCTTCAGCTTCTATCACATCTCTAAATCGGCTTTTCTGCAATTTTGCCATGGCAGCATTTTTTTTGCTTTTATACAGAAAATATACAATTGTTGAACTCAAAATAACAACAACAATAATAACAATAAAAATAAACAACTGTGTTTGTTTACTTCTTCGTTCTTTTTCAATTTCCAACACTTTTATTTTATTTGCTTCATTAAGTTTTATAATTTCCTTTTCTTTTTTCTCAGTTTCATATTTAGTTTGAATTTCATTTAATTGACTTGTTGTTTCAATATTATATAAGCTGTCATTTTTTTCCTTAAACAGTTGGTGATATTCATATGCTTTTTTGTAATCACCCAGTTGAGCATATGTATCAGATAATGTTTCTAATGAGGCATTCATATTACTCAAAGATTCTGTCTTTTCAGATATTTCCATAGCCATATTTGAATATTCAATTACCAAATCATAATTCCCCAATTCAAAATTCACTTGAGCTAATCCATTAGCAGCCATTGCAATCTCATCTTTTGAACCAATTTCTTCAGCCTGCAATAATGCTGTTTCAAAATACTTCTCTGAAAGTAGAAATTCTTGCAACTCAAAATATGCAAATCCTATACTATTATAACATTTAATCTTTCCTGCCGGAGACTTATAACTTTGCCAGATTTGTAAAGACTTATGATATAAGATTATTGCTTTTTGATATTGGTTTGTACTATAATACAACGAGCCCAAATTCCGTAAACACACACCCATACTGGCACTATCGCAAATTTCATTATATAAATGATATGCTAAGTGAAACCGTCTTTCTGCATCATCATTTTTCTTCAAAGAGCAATTTAAATTCCCAATTCCTAATTGTATATCGGCTTCGTTTTTCTTGTCACCTATTTTTTGATTCAAATACAATGCTCTATGAAAATATGTAATAGCATTTGAATAATCGCCTTTATAATAATATACATAAGCAATGTTAGACAGGCATCTGACATGATTTACAGTATCATTATTTTGCTTTAAGAATTCCAATGATTTTTCGAAATTCTCAATTGCTACATCATAATTACCTAAATACACATTATTACCACCTAAAGTGTTATAACAATAATAAACACCCTCATTATTCTCTAAATCTATAAAAATCATTAAAGCTTCATTCAAATACTTATCTGCAATACTGTATTCATCAATCGATAAATAGCATCGTGATATATTGTGTAAGCCGTAACCAACTCCCTCTTTTAAACCAAGCTCTCTACCTAAGGCAATTCCCTTTTCACCATAATAAATAGCACTATCTACATCAGAGTATTGTAATAATAAAAGGACGTCTAAGTATGCGTTTACCGTATTAGTGTCACATGTAGAATTAATAACATTCAAAAGACTATCAAGTTTTTTTTGACATGCAGCATTATAACTGAATAGTATAAATGCTAAAAATGTAACTATTTTCAATTTATTATAGCGCATAAAATTCCTTAAGGCGAACTATTTATTCTTCAAATTCAATCTTTTCAACAAGATTAAGTAACAAACGCAACACGTTTAAACAATTAACTCAAATTATAACAATAATACAAATATAAAACATTTTTACCATCATAAACTTAAAAATAAGTATAAAAAATAGTCAAAACCCCTAAACAAATGCATTTTAATATTAATTGAACAATCGATGTGTAACATAAAAACGTTAAGAATTATGTTTTGACACATAAACCAAGGCTAACATTACAATATTCTATCACAATTAATTTCAAAGACATAAATAAATAATCTAGAATTAAGAGATACTAATCTCGTAAAACTAAAGATTGTGACATTACTAAAAAAATATTATTTTTGACCAGTGAAATAATAATGAAATTATTTCGTTCGTTAAACTACGATTTAGTGTTTACTATTATTGCGATTAATGAATTTTAAGAACTATATATTTATTACAATTATTTTCACCTTGATTTGTGGATATTCTTATTCTCAAGATAAAAAGTTAAAAAAGGCTGACGAAATTTTTGAGGCAGGGGAATACTGGAGGGCTATCCAAGAATATACAGCAGTTTTAAGAAAACTTGAAAATAGAAAACAGAAAACTGAGATTTATTTTAAAGTTGGTGAATGTTACTATTCTATTGGAGATTATAAGAAAGCTCGTTCAAATTTTCGCCGTACCGCAAAAGTTGACGATTATGAGCGTATTTCAACTATCCGACTTGCAGAAATAGAAATTCAAGAAGGTAGCTATGAAAAGGCAGTGGAATTATACAACAAGGTTTTAATTTTATCCCCCAATGATACTATTGCTTTAAAAGGCATAGAATCAGCTGAACTAGCAATTCAATGGGCTGAAATGCCTACAAGATTTAAAATCGAGAAAGCAAAACAAATAAACACAAGGCAAAATGATTTTAGTCCAACTGTAGATGAAAAAGATGGATACGATCATATTTATTTCAGTTCTACACGCGATGAATCAAAGGGTAAAAGATCAAGTGGTATAACCGGCGAAAAGTTTTCAGACCTATATGTAACAAAATTTGATCGCAAACGCAAATGGACTGATGCAACTCCTGTGGATTCTTTAAATACAGAATTTGACGAAGGGACTCCATGTATCTTTGATGATGGACGCAAATTCTATTACACTTCATGTGTTGCAGAAAAAGGTAAAAAAAGAGGTTGCCAAATTTATGAAGCGCAAAAAGTTGACGGCGAGTGGATGAATCCAACAAACCTTGCTATTGTTCCTGATTCTGTCTCAATTGGACACCCTGCTGTTTCAGAAGATGGAAATATTATTTATTTCTCTGCACGTATGCAAGGTGGTTTTGGCGGTGCAGATATTTGGTATGTAGAAAATGGTGACGAAGGTTGGTCAAGACCTAAAAACATGGGACCAGCAATTAACTCAGCCTATGATGAATTATTTCCGTTTTTACGAAATGATTCAACTTTCTTTTATTCATCAACAAAACATCCAACAATGGGTGGGCTGGATATCTATATTGGAACTAAAAACAAAAAAAACCGATGGGTATCTGAAAACTTAAAACCTCCTTTTAACAGCAATGCTAACGACTTTGGCATTTATTATTATAAAAATGAAGATAAGGGATATTTTACCTCTGACCGGAAAGGCTCAAAATCAGAAGATGTTTATTTCTTTATTAAACCTCCGCTAGAATTCAAACTTACTGGAACAGCAAAAGATTTAGATACAGAACAAATGCTTGACTCATGCGCTGTAATGTTATATGGTAGCGATGGTTCTATGTTCCGAGACACAACAGCAATTGCCGAAAGTGAAGGTCGTTTTAACTTTAAGCTTAAGCCTAAAACTGACTATGTTTTTGTTGTTACAAAGGACGGATATTTTAATGGGAAATCAAGGTTTACAACAGATTCCCTAGAATTTGATAAAACCTTTGATTATGAAATAATACTCGAAACTTTTAATAAAACTTTCGAAATCCCTAACATAGAATTTGAATTTGGCCGTTGGGAATTAACCGAGCCATCTAAATTAGTGTTGGACAGTATTATCAAGATTATGGTCAATAACCCATATTTAGTGATTGAACTTTCGGCTCATACCGATATGGTCGGTACAGATGAAGCTAACTTTGAACTTTCTCAAAAACGAGCAAAATCAGTAACAGAATATGTCACATCAAAAGGTATACCTGCAGGTCGATTAATTGCAAAAGGTTACGGTGAATCACAGCCAAAGATCATAACCAAAGTTAACCTTCGATATCCATTCTTACCTGAAGGCACTGTGCTCAACGAAAGCTTTATTAATACACTCTCGCCTGAACAAAAACAAGCTGCTAACCAACAAAACCGTCGTATCGAAATGAAAGTTATTTCGAATGATTACATGCCGAGTTTAGATTAGTTGTGAAGTTCGAAGTGAGCTAAAGTTAGAAATAGGAGCATTAAATAACTCTAAATACTCCAAGTACTCTAAATACTTTAAATACTCTAGGCACTTTCAAGTCCTGTTAAAAACTTTGTTGATACAAATCCACAACCGAACCTGATATCCTAATTAAAACGTTGTAGCTTTACAAAAATTTTAAGCTTTGGCACTAAATTTCATATGGGTCGGTTTCTTTATTATTGCCTTTGTAATAGCATTGGTACAACTGATATTTTACGGCGACACAAGCATTTTCCCAGCAATAATGAACAGCACATTTGTCAATGCAAAGCTTGGCTTTGAATTATCACTTGGCCTTACGGGAGTTATGACACTTTGGCTTGGGATTATGAAAATTGGAGAAAAGGGTGGTGCAATAAATTACTTGTCCAGAGCGATTTCCCCTTTATTTCATCGTCTTTTTCCTGATATTCCTAAAAATCATCCTGTACACGGAACCATGATAATGAATATTGCAGCTAATATGCTTGGACTCGATAATGCTGCAACTCCTATGGGATTGAAGGCCATGACACAACTTCAAGAATTGAATAGTAAAAAGGATACTGCCTCAAATTCAATGATAATGTTTCTTGTGCTAAACACTTCCGGATTGACTTTAATACCAATAAGTGTTATGGTATATAGAGCTCAGTTGTCTGCAGTAAACCCTTCTGACATTTTTCTGCCTATTTTACTTAGTACGTTTTTCAGTACAATGTTCGGGATCATTGCAGTAAGTATATATCAAAAAATAAATTTGTTTCGTAAAGAGATTCTGATCTATCTTGGGAGTTTAACACTATTTATTACAGGACTAATTTATGGGTTTACACTATTGTCTTCAAGTGCTTTAAGCACAGCATCAACGGTTACTGCAAACATTATTTTATTTTTAATAATTATTGTGTTTATCCTTTTGGCATTGCGAAAAAAAATAAATGTTTACGAGACATTTATTGAAGGTGCTAAAGAAGGGTTTAAAATTGCAATTAAGATAATACCATTTTTAATAGCAATATTAGTATCAATTGGTGTTTTTAGAGTTTCTGGAGGAATGGATGCTCTGATAGAAGGAATAAGATGGTTTTTTGATTTGTTTGGAATAGATACCAAATTTGTTGACGCACTTCCGGTAGCTTTCATGAAACCATTGAGCGGTAGTGGTGCTCGCGGTCTAATGGTTGATGCGATGACCACTCATGGAGTTGACTCCTTTGTTGGACGACTTGCCTGCACTTTCCAAGGTGCAACAGATACCACATTCTACATTATAGCCGTTTATTTTGGTTCCATTGGAATTAAAAACACAAGATACGCTGTAACTGCAGGCCTTATTGCCGATTTTGCCGGGATTGTTGCTGCAATATTTATTGCATATTTGTTTTTTGGATAATTAATAATACAATCACAGCATTTTTTTATAATTTTGAGCACAAAATTTACTGAATATGATTCCTTTTTCTCCGCCTCGAATAGATGATAAAATCATTAACGAAGTTGTTGACACACTAAAATCCGGATGGATTACTACCGGTCCCAAAACTAAACGTTTTGAGAAAGAACTTTCAAAATATACAGGAGCCTCAGCTACTTTATGTTTAAACTCTGCAACTGCAGGTCTTGAACTAATGTTACGTTGGTTTGGTGTTGGTAAAGGAGACGAAATAATTATTCCTGCTTACACATACTGTGCAACAGCTAATGTAATAGTACATTGTGGGGCAACTCCAGTTATGGTCGACATAAATGAAAACGACTTTAACATAAGTGTTAAAAAAATAAAAAATGCTATTACAAGACGAACAAAAGTAATTATGCCAGTTGACATTGGTGGATTACCATGCGATTATAACGAAATTTATGAATTAATAAATTCTCCAGTTATCAAAGCTTTGTTCAAAGCAGATAACGATATCCAAAAGCAACTTGGTAGAATACTTCTAATGTCTGACTCAGCTCACTCATTGGGTGCAATATACAAAGGTAAAAAAACTGGAATCCTTACTGATGTTTCTGTTTTTTCATTTCATGCTGTAAAAAATCTTACAACTGCTGAAGGTGGAGCTGTTTCTCTAAATCTTCCTCAAGGTTTCGACAATAATGAACTTTATAAATTTCTATGTGTACTTTCGCTACACGGACAAAGTAAAGATGCATTAGCAAAAACTAAAGGGAGCTGGAAATATGATGTTATCACAGCTGGTTACAAATCAAACATGACAGATATTCAAGCAGCAATAGGTTTGATTGAATTAGAACGATATGAAAATGACACCCTTGTCAAACGCCGAAAAATATTTGATTATTATGATTCGATTTTTAAGAATGATAATAGATTTATAACACCAATCTTCGAAACTCCTGATAAAGTTTCTTCATATCATGTCTATCTACTTAGAATCAACAATATTTCGGAATCTCAAAGAGATAAAATTATTCAGCAAATATTTAATAAAGATGTATCTGTAAATGTGCATTTTCAACCACTCCCACTTTTATCTTTTTACAAAAACATAGGCTATAAAATCAATGACTACCCGCAAGCATTCAATAATTACAAATGTGAAATAAGCTTACCAGTATTTTATGATATGTCAGATGAACAAATGCAAACTGTTACGAATGCCGTTATTAAATCTGTAAACGAAGTAATTAAATAAATTGAAAAGAGCATTCGACATATTTTTTTCATTTTGGGGAATATTTTTTCTTTTCCCCTGGCTAATTTTTATTGCAATTCTAATCAGCGCTGATTCAAAAGGTGGAGTATTATATCGCCAAGTGAGAATAGGGAAAAACAAAAAGGATTTCAATATCCTTAAATTTAGAACCATGAAACCTGAATCAGACAAAAAAGGATTATTAACGGTAGGCTCCAACGACAGCAGAATTACGAAAATAGGCTATTTCCTCCGTAAATATAAGCTTGATGAACTCCCACAACTATTCAATGTTTTTGTTGGGGAAATGAGTTTTGTAGGTCCTAGACCTGAAGTGGAAAAATATGTCGATAAATATACACCTGAGCAACTAAAAGTATTATCTGTTAAACCAGGAATAACCGATTATGCTTCAATTGAATATAGCAACGAAAATGATATTCTTGCAAAATCAGACAATCCAGAACAAACTTATATTGATGTAATAATGCCTGCAAAATTGCAGTTAAACTTAAAATACATCGATGATTTAGGAATAAAAACTGATTTCAAAATAATCTTCAAAACGATAACTAAGATCGTTTCTTAAGTTTAATAAATTTTACTTCAAGCTCTAGCTCACTCTAGTCACTCCTCACTTTAGTACCCTCCCCAGAATTTTCGTAAAGCCCATTCGGTAGCAGCAAAAAATAGAATTACAAAAAACAAAAAGAATAAATCAGTAATTGTATATAGCTTTTCGCGCTCATAAGCAATGCTTGTAATAGAATCATTTTTTCTAATTGCAGCAGGAATATCAAGCATATTATCAGGATAAAATACTTTTCCACCTGTTAGCTCCGCTAACTGTTCTAAAACAATATGATTTGCCTTTGTATTAAGAGCCTCAACATTAATATTTTTAACAATTATTTTACCTGCTTCTGCATATTCTTTATTGTCAAATTCTGTACTAACCTTATAAATATAATTACCTGACTTAAGTCTGCCCAAATCTAAACGATAAGCCTCTCCCTGATTACCAAAAAAATATTTAAATTCTTTACCATCTTCATCAGTAATTAGCATTTGAAGTTCCAGATTTGAAACAAGTTCGAATGCCTCGTTATAGAATTCTGCAGTAAAAACAACATTCTCGTTCTCATTAAACACTTGGCGTGACTCTACTATAAGT
>CAZUQY010000066.1:8388-11886 GCA_964622935.1 uncultured Bacteroidales bacterium
TATCTTGCATCTTTTTAACAATCAAGTATTGGAAAATCCTGTTAATCAAAGATTTAAAATTATCGTGACCTGTGTTTAACTTATAATCATCTATACGCCAACGCCATATCCCTTCACCTGTTATAAAACCTGTTTTAACACCATCTTGCTCCGAAAAAAGAATTAAAGGTTTATCTGTTTTTACACCATTTACTTTTTGGGACAAAAAGATTCTTGCATCTGATAATATTTTATATTCACCAAAAACAACTTTTAGAGCAGACATATTATCAAAAAATAACTTTTCATCAAAACCTGCATTGAAAGCTACAAAATTATTATTAAAATATGGAACAGCATCGTCTGGGTTATTACTCAAACTATTTATTTGGAGACCTTTATCAAGATTATTTAGCGCTTTTAAAGACGTTGAATTACCAAGAATAAAAAGTACCGGAATTTTGTTCTTTTCAATTTCATTTAAAACAGCTGATGCATTATTTGTTACAGAAGGCAGCTGATGCAAAACTACTAAATCGTATGCTGCTACAGAACCATTAAATTCATTTAAATATGAGATTGTCAGTTCAAAATCTGGATTATCTTTAAGTGCATAGTTTATAGCTCCAATATCTGGATGTGGCGAATTACCAAGAATTAATATTTTATTCCTATTGTCAATTACGTTTATAACAAATGAAGCATTATTATTATCATAACTAATTTCATTATCCAGATGCTTAAGCTTTACATCATACTGTTGTATCCCAAGCTTGTCTGCAGGCAATTCAACATCTATCATATTAACATCCGACATGCTTGGAATATCAACCATCGTTTTATATACTTCTTTACCTTCACGCACAATAGTGAGTTCGGCACTTTTCTCAATACATTTATCAGCAGAAATATAAATCCTTAATGGGAATTTATTCCCTAGGAATACTAACTTATTATGCAGTAAATTCTTTAAAATTAGATCTTTTTGAGAAATGGTATCACCAAGTGCAATTGAATACACAGGTACATTTAAGTTATTTGAATACACCGGATTTATACCTTTATTATATATACCATCTGTAGCCAAAATAATTGCACCCAAATTCATCCCTGCAAAACGAGATATTATTTCAGGGAAAATAGATGAAATATCTGATAATTTTCCTGAAAAATCAATAATGGAATCATTTGAAGTAGACTCACTAAACTGCAGATATTTCACATCGTAATCTTCAGAGAGTTTTTGAGTTAAATCTAAGATCTGGTCTTTGTATTTTGTATTATAAAACAAAGAATCTTTGTTTAGTAATATTGATGATGAATTATCCTGAGCAATTACAACAACAGGTTTTTGAACAATAACTCCTTTTGTTTTCAAAACAGGACTCAACAATAACAATAGTACAATAAAAACAAAAAGAAATCTTAATCCTGTCATAAGCCATTTTTTCCATGGCTTAAGGTCGCTAAAGAGTTTATCTTTATAATACAACAAAAATGAAATAGCAGCTGCAACAATGACAGCTACTATTATCAGATAGTAAGGGTATTCAAAATAAATTTCCAATTTAATTTGTAGTATTAAGTTAACATGCCGCCACAAACATTAATAACCTGACCTGAAATATATGCTGACATGTCGGATCCAAGAAAGACAACTAAATTAGCAACATCCAAAGGAAGACCGGCACGTTTTAGAGGAATTTTTTCAGCCCATTCTTTTCTTGCCTCTTCAGGAATTGCTTGAGTCATCTCTGTTTCAATAAAACCCGGAGCAATAGCATTGCAACGAATATTCCTTGCGCCTAATTCTTGCGCTATTGATTTTGTAAATCCAATAATCCCTGCTTTAGATGCAGAATAATTTGACTGTCCAGCATTTCCTGAAACACCAACAACTGAACTCATATTAATTATTGATCCACTACGTTGTTTAAGCATCGTTTTCTGAACTGATTTGGTTAAATTAAAAACTGATTTTAAGTTTACAGCAATAACCATATCCCATTGTTCTTCAGACATTCTCATTAACAATGTATCACGTGTAATTCCGGCATTGTTAACTAATACATCAATTCTACCAAACTCTGCAACAATCTCCTCAACAGTAGTCTGAGAACTTTCTAAATTTGCTGCATTTGACTCATATCCCTTTACTTTAACTCCGTATTCTGAAATCTCTTTTTCAAGAAGATTAAAATTTTCATCGCGTTTCAAATCTGTGAATACGATGTCTGCTCCGGCTTTTGCACATTCTATGGCAATGGCTTTTCCAATACCACGAGCAGCACCAGTAACCAAAACTAATTTTCCTTCTAATAATTTCATAATTCTTATTTTTATTTATGCAAAACTAAAACTTTTACACTGAAATCACAAAACTATATAAAACAATTAAGTCTAAGTTAATAACAAGTCTTATAAAGTCTTATATACAATTTCTGGATTTCGAACAAAATATACCTTATTAGGAATTTCTTTCCAAAATTTCTCCATTCTAATACCAGAAACTAAAATTTTAGACAATGGAAAAGATTTTTCAATTGAGTTAAGTGAAATAATAACATCTTCTAATGATTGCTTCTCATTAAACTCAGTATAAACAATATCTGGTTTGATTTTACCCTTAAAATTATCTATATCTGTAGAAGAAATCTTATTAAAGAAAAAATGTGATTTGTATCTCTTTAGCTGAGCCAGATAATTAATAATACCATGATTTAATGGAATTCTTTCTGTATCTGATTGGAAAATTAAAGTTTCTAATTCCCCCGGATTGATACGTTCTGCCATGTTCGCTCTAGAAATCAAAACTTTGAGAATTATATTCTTAACAAATTTCTCGCAATAAAAGTTATCACTTTGAACACTACTGATCACCTTAATCAAATTTGTTAAAGGAATGAGTGAACCGAAAATAAAATCTAAAGGACTAATATCATCTAAAGCATTTCTTAACTTTTCCTCAAAAGTAACAAAGTCCCCTTCTAAGAGCTGAAAAACCAAGAATCTCATATCTTCAGAAATCCCAGGATTCTGCATAATCTCTCGTCTTACCATCAATTGCAACTCATGAGTATGTTTTTTTGCCAGTTTCCCAACTCTATATGCAGAGTTGATAAGGAATTGTACAAGAACTATTTTTGTAATATCATCACTTTTATAGAGACGAATATTTGTATCACTGCGCTCAGGCTTAAATAATTGATACCTTTTTTCCCAAACCCTGATATTTTGAACAGGGATTCCGGCAACATCCGACAAATCTCTAATTGTATATCTTTGGCTTTCCATTAAAGTCAAAATTACAACAATTTATGAGAATCACACTTGAATTACAAATATTTTGGACGAACAAATACTAAGGAATCATGTTGTATAAATAATCTTTTGTTATTTTTTTAACATTGTTTATTTAATAACAATGCATATATTTGCAGCATAATAAAATGTGATAATGAAAGTTCTTATTAAATCTCGACAGAAAAAATAGTGCTAGATAATTTTGCTGCCAAAAGC
>CAZUQY010000067.1:0-11456 GCA_964622935.1 uncultured Bacteroidales bacterium
TATTAGATTCAAAAGATTTGTTAGCATGTTCTCAAACTGGATCGGGGAAGACCGCAGCATTTCTTATCCCATTAATTGAAGGGATATCAAAACTTAAAGGGGAGGGGGTAAAGGCATTAATAATTACTCCTACCAGAGAGTTGTGTCAACAGATTGAAGAACAAGTCTCGGGTTTAGGTTATTACACTAATACTTCATTTATTGCTGTATATGGTGGCAATGATCAGGATGGTTTTAGTAGACAGAAAGCAGCGCTGACAAATGGTGCTGATATTATTGTTGCAACACCGGGACGTTTAATCTCTCACCTTGGATTAGGGTATGTAAATATTTCATCTTTGAAATATCTTGTTTTAGATGAAGCTGACGAGATGCTTGATATGGGTTTTTATGATGATATAATGAATATCATCAGTAATTTGCCAGAAAAAAGACAGACAGTTATGTTCAGTGCAACAATGCCAGGGGCAATTAGAAAATTAGCTGCAAATATTTTAAAAGAACCGGTTATATTAGATTTAAATTTCTCAAAACCTGCTCAAGAAATTGATCAAAAAGTGTATATGGTTTACGAAAAAGACAAACCACATATACTCTCAACTGTTTTGCGAGAAAATAAAGGTAATAAAGTAATTATTTTTGTGTCAACTAAAAGTAATGTTGGTAAGGTTTCAGCATTTTTACGATTACAAGGGATAAAGAACTCAGCAATTAACTCATCTTTTACTCAACAGGAAAGAAATAATACAGTTTTGGATTTTAAATCTGGTAAAATTGAAATTCTTGTGACAACAAATCTTTTGTCAAGAGGTATTGATATTGATGATGTAAATCTAATAATCAATTATGATATTCCTGATAAAGCCGAAGATTATGTTCACAGAATTGGTAGAACTGCCAGAGCAGGAAAACTTGGTTTGGCAATAAGTTTTATAGGACAATATGAAATCTTAAGTTTCAATAGAATTGAAAAACTTTTAGAGCGAACAATCGAAAAATTCACAAACCCAGATGGCGTTCCTGCAGGACCTGAATATAAGATTGTTGATAGTCGAAATAAGAGGTTTTACAGAAAATCCAAATCCAATTCTAAATATAAATCAGGAAATAAAAAACGCACGAATAATTAGTCTTTATTCTTTTTGTTTTCCATTGATTCTCTTGCCTTACGTTTTTCTCTAGCATCTTTAAAGGACATTGCGTGCCAGAATTTAGTAAACAGTTCTCCAAGTGTATTAAAATCTTCAGTATAGAATATACCGACTCCATTTGTATATGGTCCGAATTCTGCTTCAAGGTCATCATTTGCACGTGTAAAGCCTTTAAGTCTGAATGAACCTTTCTTATTAACTTTTAGTTGCACTTCAATATCACCAACCAGATTGCTTGTATTAGCCTTGTTCTCACCAAGACCGACGTTGCCGTTTATAAGCACTCTATCGTTAAGTATTTGAGTAGAAAGGGCAACCTCAAGTTCTTGTCCGGAAACATCTGTACCAGGTCTGTAATTAAAACCAACATCAAAATCCTTACTGATTTGTGATAACCAGTTGCTAAGTTGATTTGACAATAGTTCGCTTGAAGTAACACCAAATGCATTAGTTGTAGACCCCATTTCATTCCCCATGCCGCTTGCTTGATTAGGATTATAGAATCTATTTAATATTAATAGGTATAAAAGCTGTTTGTTTATTTCATCCTGTGTTAAGTTAGCAAGTTGTGCTTTTGCTTTGTCATTTGCATTTGGAACTGTGATGCTAAACTTTATGTCTGGAGTCATAAGACTTCCTGACATATGCATATGACATTCAACGTTCATAGGTTTATTATATGTGTCGCTTGAATCTGCAATAGCAGCCATTAAATCATTTAGCGGAGCTCGAGTATAATATACAGCGTCAAGATCGAGGAGGGCTTCATATGAATCACCTGTCCAAAGTATCGTTCCACCAGGAGTAATGTGGAATTTTTTGTTTATAATGTTTTCTAGAGTAAATAAATAATCTCCTTTGACAACTTCAAGTTCTCCATACATATAGAATTCTTCATCCGAAGTGTATTCCATTTTTAAATTACCACTACAGTAACCCTTTATCAAGTCTCCAACCTTTGGGTCAAATACTATTTGAGCTTCAGCTTCGGGAGTTACTTCAATATCCATTTTGAAGTAATATTCCATTTCCGATTTAAGTGGTTTTAATCTTGTGTTTTCAGTTGAGTCTATGGCTGGCTGAACAAAAGTCACATAGGATAAATTTCCGCTTTCGTAGGATTCTGTCATTGGTAATACAAAAACAGTGTTTGGTTCTGTTTTCGCAACTACATCGATACCAAACTTATCAAGAGTTCCTGAAATTCTCACATTACCTGTACCGTATGCGGTACCATAATATAGAGAGTTGTCTTTCTCTGTAGTATTTAGCAATTTCATATTTTCTGCATCGATATTTAAATCGACATAAATATCTTCGAAGTTTTTATGATATACACCTCCATTAATACTTCCTTCATTATTGCTTTCGTCGTAGACCTTAAAGTTGTCAAACAATATTGCATCGTTTGTAATTACTATTTTATCATTTGTGTATGCTTTAATCTTTAGAAAATCATACACAAATTCGGCTTTTTCAAAATTTATTTCGCCCGAAATTTGTGGTTCTTTAAGGCTGCCAACAACATCAAGAGTTACATCAACAGCACCCGCAAGACCGCTAACTTCGTATTCAAGTAAATAAGGTTGTAGCATTTCAAGTTTAAAGTTGTCCATCGTGAAATTAACATCAAGACTGTCTGTCTCTAGTGAGTACGACCCTCTGATTTTCATATATTTGTTTACACCATCAACTTTAAACCCATTGCCTTTTCCTTCCCAAATAGCTGAAAGGTCAAATCTGCCAAAATCCTCTTCGTTAATTTTAAAATTATTTATACTTAATGATGATTTTAAACTTGGGACATCATATATGTTGGCAACTCGTCCGTTGCCAGACAAAATTCCAGAAAATCCATAACCTGTGCTGCTAATATATGTGTTAAAATTACTAATGTCTACATTATTAATTAAGAATCTAAGGAGTTTTGTTTTGTCAGGAGAAATTTCACCGTCTATATTAAGTACTTGATCATTATGAGTTAAAGAAAAGTAGTCTATTATTATTTCTTTTCCATCAATAATCAGAGGAGTGCGACTTATTTCCCATACTCGATTTTCTACAACGACTTCCGAATAATGAATGATGTTTTCAATTCGTGGAATAATACCTTTGCCCTTATTAATGAATTTGGTACTCATTTTAATGTCGCCTGAATTTCTGGAATCTTCAAAGTTGTCCCATAATAATGCAAGATCAACACTGTCGTTTGCTATATCAAGGTTTAGAGTAATGTTTTCAATCCATGGAAAATTCTTTGTGCTGATCTCTTGCATAGTTAGATTTATATCAAGAGAATCTCGAAAACCATTTATATTGAATTCGTTACCCCAAAAGTATATACTGTCATATTTTATAACAGGGATGCTAAATATGGCTTCAAACCTATTGTCCTTACCTGATATCATACCTTCAGCAAAAATATCACTTTCGATATCTAGTTCGGGTAGGAAAATCCGAGTAAAATTATTTAGTCCCTTCAATCTAATGTCAAAGTTTGCTATATTATCGCTTTCGAATACCAGTTTTTCAGGTTTGCCTAAAAATGCTGGCGTGTAGCCTGCAATAATATTATAAATATTTTCGCCAAGTTCTGTTAATAAAAAACTACCATAGAAATTTAAATCTACATAATCAGATCTTAAAGTTAGGTATTGCTGGTCATATTCGTCAATAAAGCTATTAAAACTAAGTTGATTTAGTTTTAGAGTTTGTCCATTGGTGACATATTTAAAATGACTCAGGTATAAATCTCCTACTGGTTTTGATAGTAGGTCACCACTTAAATCACAAGCCATTACTAGATTTATTTCAGATCCTAAACTGTCATTTGTAATGTTTAAATTGTTTAAATCTGCCCAAATGTCAGTAGAAAAGTCAATGGTTTGATTTGTACCTCCATATTTATATTTGCCGAAGAATTCTACTTTTAAATTTGGATCATTTATAAAAAGTTCTCCATCAAAAAAAGTGTTTGATACATCACCAGTAAACTTAATGCCAGTGTAATTGTAATTCATTAGTTCTAACTCACTTATATTGCAATCTATCTTTGCTTGAAAATTACCGGTTGAATCAACACTTCCATTTATATCAGAATTGAATGATAGATTGCCGAAGTTTACGGGATCTCCTGTTATTTTACCGAGATTGAATTTATATGCATTTACAGAACCTCTATAATCAATGTCAAAGGTTTCAAAGTCTGTAATAATAGCGATGTCAGTTTTAAGAGAGCCTAATCCTGTGGTAAATTCTCCATAGGCAACTAAATCGTTAAATAATCCAGCAATATTTCCATTAAATGAAATGTTGCCAAAGTCATCTAACATTGGTGGGATGTAAACGTATTTATTCGGTGAAGTAAGTCTGATTATCCTTTTGATGTCATTGTTTGATGTCTTAAATTCAGAAACATCGCCAAAAATAAAAGTCATTTCATAGTCAGGCAGTCCATCAACTGAAAGGTTTGCTGTCATTTTTGTATCATCACCGTAAGCAATATTGAATTTTTTGAATTTAAAATTTGATAATTTACCTTTAAAGATACCTGACATGTATACTTTGTCGTGAATTCTTTTATATTCTGGCATAAAAGGAGCTAAGTCTGCAATATCAAGAATTAGAGTGTCGATATTAATCTCGAGTTTGAGCTTTTTTAGAGGATCGTTAAGATAATCTGAATCGTTGCCTACCAACTCAATAAGGCTACTTCGGAATTCCGAATTTGGTGTTAATATTGCAAAATCACTTACACTAATTGCAGTGTCACAATATTTCACATGGCCTGATATCTCTTTTATGCCAAAACCCGATTGTTCATTAAATGTAAAATTGTTGAGGTCTAATTCGATGCTGTCTGTATAATATTTAAAGTTGCTCACAAGAAGATTAAAACCGGAAATGTCGATATTGGCCGGATCAAAAATCTCATTTGACGGTATGGATCTTTGATCATGATATCTTAAATTTGCATTGGTAATTTCAAATTCATTACAAAATACTTCATATCTAGCGTTTGGTGTTGTATCATTATCTTCAGTCGGAGTGAACTTATTTAAAATATATTCATAATTCGAAATCCCATTTGTGTCGACAATAACGTTGATTGTTGGATCAATGATTGAAATTTTATCAAGATAAAGCTGATTATCCCAAATTTTAATTGCGGATATTTTTGCCGAAATTTCATGTGAGATTATTAGTGTATCACCAATGGAGTCCATAATTTGAATATCAGACAGAACAATCTGATTAGGAAAACGCATGTAGACATTATCCACTTTTAGATCTATGTCGTAGTGTTTTGAAAAGAATATAATAGTTTGTTTTGTAAGGTAAGATTGTATCAAAGGAGAATTAGCTACAATAAACAATAACATGATATTCTTGATAAATATCATCAGCATTATTATTATTATACGTTTATATCTAATTCTATTCAAGATTATTAATTTTATTTATCCTATTCTACAAATATTATGAAAAAAAAACAATAGAATATTATAAAAAATGTAATTTTGTTCACAATTATGAGTTTAAAAATATTAGGTATAGAATCTTCATGCGATGACACTTCTGCTGCAGTGTTATGCGATACTTTAATGTATTCGAATGTAATAAATACCCAAAAGATACATGAGAATTATGGAGGTGTTGTACCAGAACTGGCAAGTCGTGCTCATCAGCAAAATATTGTTTTGGTAGTACAAGAGGCAATATCACAGTCTGGATTTACATTAGAGGAAATTGATTTAATTGCTTTTACCAAAGGACCTGGATTATTGGGATCTCTTTTGGTTGGGACTTCTTTTGCAAAGGGATTAGCGCTTGCAACCGGCAAACCAATATTAGGAGTTAATCATTTGCACGGTCATTTGTTAGCACATATGTTGCGAGATAAGAATCAGGAGCCATTTAAAGCAAAGTTTCCTTACTTATGTTTGCTTGTTTCTGGTGGGCATACTCAAATAGTATTAGTGAAAGATTATCTGAAATTTGAGATTCTTGGTAAAACTATTGATGATGCGGCTGGAGAAGCTTTTGATAAATGTGCTAGAGTCTTGGGCTTGTCTTATCCGGGAGGTCCTGAAATTGATAAACTTGCCAAAAGTGGTAGGAGAGATGCTTTTTTATTTAACAAACCACGAATTATTGACTTAGATTTTAGTTTCAGTGGGCTAAAAACATCATTTCTTTATTCTTTGAGAGACAACCTAAAGCAAAATCCTACGTTTATTGAAGAAAATATTGAAGATTTGGCAGCATCTTTACAAAATACTATTGTTGAAATATTACTTGAAAAGTTGCAAAAAGCGGTAAAATTAACAGGTGTTACCGAAATTGCAGTTTCTGGTGGAGTGTCTGCTAATTCAGGTTTGCGCAAAAGTTTGATAGAATTGGCTTGTTTAAAAAAATGGGAATTGCATCTGCCAGAATTAAAATTTACGACAGATAATGCTGCTATGATTGCATTAATTGGACATTTTATGTATATTAGCGGCGAATTTTCTGGTTTGGATGTCTTACCACAGGCAAGATTGAATTTTACAGACTTTTAGTTATATTAGAATAAATTTAGAATGTTATTAATGAATTTTGGTCTAAAATTTGTTAATACAGAATTTCAAATTACTAATTTAAATTTTATGGTTATGAAGAAGTTTTTATTATTTGTAGGTATTGTGACTATTTCGACAGTTATTTTTGCACAGCAAAGTGGTCCTGCAGTTTCGTGGGATAAAACTGTCAATGATTTTGGTAAATTTGAAGAGGCAGATGGGTTACAGACGGCAAGATTTGAATTTGTAAATACAGGTAACGAGCCATTATATATAACGAATGTTAAAGCATCATGTGGTTGTACTACACCTGATTGGTCAAAAGCGCCTGTTAAACCTGGAGAAAAAGGATATGTTACAGCTGCATACAACCCTTCAAAACGCCCTGGTAAGTTCAATAAATCTATTACAGTAACAACTAATGAATTTCAGCCAACTTCTGTCCTTCGAATTATGGGAGAAGTTAACCCAAAAGCACAACAATAAGCATTTTTAATAACTTTAGAATATTATTACTATGAAAAAAACAGGATTAATTATTATTGGATTACTACTTTCGTTTGTAGTATTTTCCCAAACACAGGAGCCAGCAATCTCTTGGGAGAAAACTACCCACAAATTTGGAACTTTTAAAGAAGAAGCAGGACCTCAGGGGGCTGTGTTTAATTTTACGAACACGGGTAATAAGCCGTTATATGTTACAAATGTTAGAGCATCATGTGGTTGTACAGCAACGGATTATACGAAGGAGCCTATCCAGCCAGGTCAAAAAGGTTATGTCAAAGCAACATATAATCCTAAAAATCGTCCAGGTAAATTTAATAAATCAGTTACCGTTACTACTAATACTGAGAGTCCAACAACTCTTTTAAGAATTGAAGGCCAAGTAACTCCTCGTGAAAAAGGTATCGAAGATTATTATCCAAAAGCTTTTGATAACCTTAATTTGAAAACTTCACACCTTGCATTTAATAAAGTGTTTAACAATTCGGTTGTTCAGGATACACTTGGTGTTGTTAACATGGGATCAGAACCTATTACGATAAGCTTTGAGAATGTCCCTGAACACTTGAAAATTACTTGCACACCAGAAACTCTAAAAGCTAAGAAACCTGGAGAAAAGCACGGTGAAATAGGTTATCTTACTGTGGTTTATGATGCAACAAAGAAAAAAGACTGGGGATTTTTAATGGATAGAATATATGTTATTATCAACGGTGCGAAAAATAGCAAGAATAGACTGTCAGTGAGTGCTACAATTGAGGAAGATTTTACACATCTTACTGAAGAAGAACTTGCACAAGCACCAAAAATGGAATTTAAGAGTGTTGAATTTGAATTTGGAACTTTAAAACAAGGCGAGAAAGCAACCAATAATTTTGAATTTACTAATACTGGTAAAAGTGATTTGGTTATCAGAAAAATTAAAGCTTCTTGTGGTTGTACTGCAACTAATCCTGAGAAAATGGTAATTAAACCAGGTGAAACAAGTCACATCACTGCTACGTTTAATTCTGCAGGAAAAAGAGGACGTCAAAATAAGACTATTACTGTAATTACAAACAATCCATCACAATCAAGTATTGTGCTGAAAATTATTGGTAATGTTGAAGAGCCTTCTAACTAAAAAGTATAGAAAATAAAAAAATGGTCAGGGTTTCCTGACCATTTTTTTTTGTATATTGCAGAAAAAAACTAATGAAAGCATTTTGTATAATATTGAGTATTGTTTTTTCAAGCATTACATTGTGTTTCTCGCAGGCTATTAAAGAAAAACCATATGTTGAAAATACAGTGATAATTAAAATACGGCCTGCTTATAAATCTACATTTCACAGCACGCATGAGTTTCAGAATTTATCATCTTTATATGGGGCTTCTGTAATTGAACCAATGTTCCCATTTGCAGATGTGCCAAATGAGAAGTTAAACTCATATGGAGCAGAGATGGTTGATGTTAGTTCTATCTATAGCATGCAGATAGACTCTGATTTTTCTGTTGAACAAGCTGTTTTAGCTTTTGGAAAACTTGAAATGGTTGAATATGCAGAGCCTTTGTATAAGCTTGAATTGTTATATGTTCCTGATGATCCTATGAATCTCACAGATCAGTATTGGCTTGAAAATATAAAAGCATTTGATGCCTGGGATATTAATCAAGGGGATACAAATATAGTTATTGGTATTTCGGATACTGGAACAGATTTGGCTCATAGCGATATTATTTATAACATAAAAAATAATTACGGCGATCTTCCTGATGGAATCGATAATGATTTGGATGGTTTCGTGGATAATTTTAGGGGTTGGGATTTTGCTGAGAATGATAACAATGCACAGGTAGATGGTAATAGTCATGGTGTTTGGGTATCGGGAATAGCAGGTGCTTCAACAGATAATGGGATTGGTGTTTCTGGCGCGGGTTTTAAATGCAAGATTCTCCCTCTTAAAATAATTAATGAAGAGGGCTTGCTTGAAAATTCATACCAATCGATTGTATATGCTGCTGATCATGGAGTTGATGTTTTAAATTGCAGTTGGGGAGGTGAATATTATCAGCGAATGGCACAAGAAGTAGTTGATTATGCTGTGATTAATCATGATATGTTAATTGTTTCTGCAGCAGGCAATACTGATTCCAAATCAGATTACTATCCATCCTCTTATAATAATGTATTATCGGTTGCAGGTACAACAGCCCTTGATGAACGATGGTCTCCAGATAACTCGCCAACTGCCCCAAATGGCTCAAGTTATAGCTATTTTGTCGATGTGTCAGCTCCTGCAACAATGTTTAAGTCAACAGATAATGGTTCAGGTTACACCCTAATGTGGGGTGGGACATCTTTTTCAGCACCAATAGTGAGTGGGTGTGCTGGTATTTTACGTTCAGCATATCCTGATTTTAATGCCAATCAGATTGCCGAACTTATTAAAATTAGTGCAGATTTAATAGACACTATTCCGTATAATATTCCTTATACTGGTATGATGGGAGCAGGGAGAATGAATCTTTATAATGCGCTAACAATGGAACTAACACCTTCTGTTTGTTTTCAGGATTTTACTACTGAGGATTATCATGTTGAGGGGAATAATGGTTGGTTGACTATGAATACAGAATTTACTAACTGGCTTGCACCTGCTAATGGTTTAACCATTAGAGTTTCTACAGATTCTGAGTATGCAAGTGTCAATTCATCAGTTTTATATTCTGGCGACCTAGGAATTTTGGGTTCATATAATTCAGTCGATCAAATATTAGTTAATTATTTAGATGAAACCCCTAGAGATTATAAATTGAAATTAGATTTTGAATATGAAGCAGGTGAGTATTATGCAACTCAGACTGTTGAAATAAATATTAATCCTGCATACATAAATATTAGTACTCAAAAGCTTGAAATGTCAGTAACATCTAGTGGTAGATTGGGTTTTACAGATGCAAGTAGTACTATTGGCGATGGGTTTATTTTTGACGAATATTTTCCATTGTTTTATGATTGTGGAATTATCTCTGGAATATCTGCATCAGAGATTTTTTCTGGGGTGAGACAAGTGTCTGATTTTGCAACTATAGATTATCCAGTTATTATATCAGATTCTGAAGTAAGTGATAATCAAATTGATTTGTCAATTGATGATAGTGATGACATTGCTTCTAGAGATATTGAAATACTTGAGAGTGTTTATACTTGGAATAGCGAAGAGTATAAGAATTTTATTATTTTGGATTATTGGATTATTAATAATGGGTTGTATGATATTGAGGATTTTTATTTCGGTTTGTTTGCCGATTGGGATTTAGTTGAGGCAGCAAATAATTCTATAGATTTGATAGAAGAGAATAATTTTATGTATTGTTATAATAGTGGAGCACAAAGTATGTATTCTGGCTTCAAAGTTTTGACAGAACATGAAGTTAATAATTATGGTTTGGCTCAAATTTCAGGAGGTGATGGGGTAGTAGATATAACTGATGGATTTGCAGATATTGAAAAATTTTATATGATCAGTAATACTGTTATTCCTGAGGAAACTGTAAGTTCTGATATGATTCAGTTTACAGGAGCAGGACCTTTTGATATTGTTGTTGATGATACTGTTAGAGTTGGTATAGCGATTATCGCTTCTGATAATATATATGATTTGGAGCAAGCTGTTAGTTTAGCTCAAATAACATATAATGAAATTGTGCATCCTAGCAATATTAATATTTCAGAAAAAGAAAAGTTTAGTGTGTACCCTAATCCTGCAAGTTTTCATATTTATATTTCCTTGCCTGATAATTTGCAAAACGCTTGTGTTTTAAAAATCACAAATGTGCTAGGGAGTATTGTTTATGCATCAGAAATAGAAAGTAATATTGAGTTAAATGTTGACTTTTTGCCAAATGGTTTGTATAATTTTGAGCTTGTTGGCAATGGTAGGAGATACCAAAATAATATAATTATTTCTCGTTAGACATTCCTAATCTATTTAAAATTCTTCCAGAGTCTTTTATGCTGGTTTTAAGCCAATCTAACATGATTTTGTCTTTTTCATTTTGACTTAATTAGTTCAAAGGGAGCTTTTGTTGAAAAACTTATTGTAGTTGATTGATTGTATTGATAGTTTATAGTATATTTGTTATAATAATTAAAATGTTTTATTATTATTATTATAATTATTATTAAAGACAACCTTTTATTTGATATTTCGTTAAATAATTGGAGCAAAATCGTTTATACTTAAAATTTATAAT
>CAZUQY010000067.1:11466-11852 GCA_964622935.1 uncultured Bacteroidales bacterium
AATTGTGCTATTTTCCATGTTTATTTATGCACAGGAAAATGTTAGCGTTTCTGATATTATACACACGCCACACTTATCGAGCGTATTAGATGTTTACTCAACAAGTAAGGGGATTCTTATACCTAGGATGACATCTTTGGAACGTATTGCTATTGTTAATCCAGCTGATGGACTTTTGGTATTTGATACTGATTCTTCATGTGTGATTTTTTATAGAGCAGCTATGACTCAGTGGTATTCTTTATGTAATATGATGGAAGGTCCAATAGGACCTCAAGGTCCAATCGGACTAACAGGTGCAGCAGGAATAGACGGAATAAACGGTGTAGATGGAGCAATCGGTCCTCAAGGTCCAATCGGACTAACAGGTGCAGCAGGAATAGATG
>CAZUQY010000068.1:0-11655 GCA_964622935.1 uncultured Bacteroidales bacterium
AGGAGTTTCAAATAACATTGAAGCTCTCGAACATTTAAAGAACAAACATTATGATCTGGTAATTCTTATGATGGGGATTGATAAAAAGAATCCTATAGAGCTCAGTAAGCAAATTAAAGTATTATTCCCATATATTCCTGTTTATATGTTGCTCAATAATAATCAGGATATTGCAATTTTTGAAGAAAAGCCATCTTTATTAAATAATATAGACAAACAATTTGTTTGGAATGGCGACTCGAAAATTTTCTTTACTATGCTTAAGCATCTTGAAGATCAGGTTAATGTGGAAAACGATACAACAATAGGTATGGTTAGGGTAATTTTACTTGTTGAAGATTCCTCAAAATACTATTCTAGATATTTACCCTTGCTTTATCAGGTCATATTAAAACAAACCAAGGAGCTGATAGAGGAAACAAATGTTGATGAGCTATATAAAATTTTAAAATCAAGAGCCAGACCCAAAATTCTTCTCGCCCAAACATTTGAAGAGGCATTGTCAATGTATGAAAAGTACAAAGATTATTTGCTTTGTGTTATATCGGATGTTAGTTACCCAAAAGCTGGTGATTGTTGTAGTGATGCGGGAATAGAGTTAATTACCTATATTAAAAAAGATTGTCCTAATTTGCCTGTAGTTTTACAATCTTCAGAGGCCGAAAATGCAAAAAAGGCATACACTCTAAATGCTAGTTTTATAAATAAAAATTCGGAGACTTTATCTCATGATATTAAAAGTTTTATTAGACATTATTTAGGATTTGGAAATTTTGTTTATCGAGATAGTAGTGGCAGACAGCTAGTAATAGCAAAATCTTTAAAGGAATTTGAAAAAAATCTTGAGGTGATTCCGGAAGAATCTTTGTTATATCATGGCCAGAGGAATCACTTTTCTTTATGGTTAATGGCTAGGGGAGAAATTCAAATTGCAAAAAACATTTCGTCATATCGAACAAACGATTTCACTGATGCGGAAGAATTACGAAATTTTTTAATAAAAACAATTAATCAGCATCGTAATGAACAAAATAAGGGGAAGGTTGTACAGTTTGAAGAACAGGCAATTAGTGATGAAAAAAACATTGTAAGTTTATCAACAGGAGCGCTTGGTGGTAAGGGGCGTGGAATAGCATTTATTAATACACTTATTCACTATTTTGAACTTTCGAAGCTGTTTCCTGAAATTAATATTACCACACCAAAAACTTCAATTATTGGCACTGATGAGTTCGATTATTTTATAGAACGAAATAAGTTGCAGGAAGTAATTATTGAAGAAAAAAATTATGAAAATCTAAAAGAGATTTTTATGAAATCCGAATTGTCTTCAGGACTTAAAAAACGGATGAAAATACTCTTGAAGAATATAACAAAACCAATTGCTATAAGAAGTTCTAGTTTGTTTGAGGACTCATTGATGCAGCCATTTTCTGGCATTTTTGCTACATATATCTTACCTAATAGTAATTTTGATATTAATGTTAGGCTTGAGCAGGCTCTTACTTCTATAAAGCTTGTTTATGCATCTATTTATTCAAACAATGCTAGAACGTATTTTGAGGCTGTGAATTATAAGATAGAGGAAGAAAAGATGGCAATTGTCATACAAGAAGTTGTTGGTAATCAATATGATGATGTATTTTATCCGCATATTAGCGGAACTGCGCAATCGCATAATTATTATCCGGTTTCTCATATGAAGCCTGACGAAGGATTTGCAGTTCTTGCGGTTGGATTGGGCACTTACGTTGTTGAAGGTGAAAGGACATTTAGATTTTCGCCAAAATATCCTCAAATTGAAATAAACTCGCAAAAAGATGTTTATAAAACATCACAGGTTGAGTTTTTTGCGGTTAATTTAAAAAATCAAGATTTGAATTTGATTGGAGGAGAAGATGCCGGACTTGTACGAATGGAAATAACGGATGCATTGAAGCATGGTACAATAAAGCATTCGGCTTCTGTGTATGATTTTGATAACGAAATAATTGTTCCTGGAACGAACACATACGGTCCATTGGTAATAAATTTTGCAAATATTTTGCGTTATGATTACATACCTTTAGCAGAGACAATTTCTAAGCTTTTGGATATTATAAAAGAAGCGATGGGATCGCCTGTAGAAATTGAATATGCTGTTGATCTTAATAAGGATAAGGATTCTAAAGCATCATTTTATCTTTTACAAATAAAACCACTTGTGGGTAATGACGATGACTTTAACATTGATCTTGATGCTCTTGATTATTCCGACATTTTGCTTTATTCAGAAAGAAGTATGGGTAATGGATCGGTAGAAGATATTACCGACATGATTTATATAGATCCTGATATATTTGATAATACCAAAACTCTGGAAATAGCCGCTGAGGTTGAAGCATTGAATTCTAAATTAATGAAAGAAAATAGAAAGTATATTCTTATGGGACCGGGTAGGTGGGGAACCAGAGATCAATTTATCGGAATACCAGTTGTATGGCCACAAATATGTAATGCTAAAATAATTGTCGAAATGAGTCTCAAAAACTTTCCACTTGACGCTTCTTTAGGTTCGCATTTTTTCCATAATGTTACATCTATGAATGTTGGTTATTTTACTGTCCAGCACAGCGGATCTAACGATTTTATAAAATGGGATGTTGTGAGAGAGCAAAAAACGATTGAACAAATGAAATATGCAAAACATGTTAGGTTTAATAAACCTATAACGGTTGTTATGGATGGAAAAAAACGAATTTCAGTTATTAAATTAAATTCATAAATATGAATGAAAGAGAACAGCTGAAAGAAAGAAAAAAAGAACTTGATTGTATTTATCGTATTGATAAATTAATTGAAGAAGAAACGGATGTTTATTCGTTTTTAATGGCTAGCTGTGGCGTTATTGCAGACGGTTTCCAATTCCCTTTATATATTTCGGTGATGATTGAATATGATGATATAATGATAAAATCACCGTATTTTAGAATGGGAAGAAACTATTTACTTTCGGAAATTAAAAACACATCTGAATGTTTTGGAAAAATTACAGTGTATTATTCAGATAAGCTTGAAACCGGAAACCCATTTTTACAAGAAGAACAACACTTATTAAATTCGATTAGCAAACGGATTTCGGATTATTTATATTTAAAAAAATCAATTACTGCTGCACAAAAACAAAAGAGTATAAATTGTTATGCAGAAACACGAATCAACATATTAAATAATGCCGTTGACACTATAGATTTCGAAAACTTAGGAATTTATAATATTTATCTCATTGGCAGTGTTAAAAATTTTAAGTGTGGTGTTTCAAGTGATATTGATTTGATTGTTCACTATAATGGGTCCGAGTTTTCAAAGGAAAAAATAAAATTGTGGTTTAATGCATGGAGTCAGTCGGTAATTCAATTAGGAATATATTCGCAAAACATTCAAATTGCAGGTGATTTGTTTGATCTCCATTTTATTACTGAAAGAGATATTGAAGAGAAATCAAGTTATGCAGTAATGATAAATTCAGTTAACAATAGTGCCAGACTTATCAAATCGAATTTATAAGTTTGTTGGAAATATAAAAAGATAAATATGACAGCATTTTTTGTAAGTGATTTACATGGTAAAAGGGATAGGTATTTAAAGTTGTTTGATAGAATTATATCAGATAAGCCAAATGCTGTTTTTTTTGGCGGCGATTTATTTCCATCTTTTAAAGAAATGCTGAAAGAAGAAAATAATTTCTTTGAGGATTTTTTTGTTCCCAATTTTGAGAATCTCAAGCAAGTGCTAAAGGACGAATATCCACAAGTTTTTGTTATTCTGGGTAACGATGACCCCAAAATTGAAGAGAGTAAATTTAAAGACACAAAATATTCTGAATATTGGAACTATATAAATAATTCAAAAGCTCTTTTTGATGATTTTGAGATTTACGGATATTCATATATTCCACCAACACCATTTATTAATAAAGACTGGGAATTATATGATGTGTCAAGGTATGTTGATCCTGGGTGTATTCATCCTATTGAAGGAAAGCGTTCAGTTGATCCCGAAAGAGATATTGAGTTTAGCACAATAAAAAAAGATATTGAAGTTCTTGTGCGTGGCTTTAATCCACAAAAATCCATTTTTTTGTTTCATTCACCACCATATCAAACCAATCTTGATAGGGCAGCTTTAGACGATATGTATTTTGAACATGTGCCATTGGATGTTAATATTGGAAGCATTGCTATTAAAGAATTTATAGAGGAGACTCAGCCATATTTGACTTTGCATGGACATGTTCATGAATCTACTTGTATTACAGGTAATTGGATGCAAATCACAGGCAATACAATAAGTTTTAATGCAGCAATTGACAGCGATAAATTATCTATTATTATTATTGATTTAAATAATCCAAAAAATGGAAGACAAGAAATTTTATAATATTGAAGATATTCTAATTAATCAGGAAAACAATGTGGAATTTTCCGAGTTGGATTTTCAGGATACGGAATTTGATCAGTTGATGAAAAAGCGCATACTCAAAGTGCTTCTTATCTGCAATAATTATGATAATTTCATGCTTGAAGAGGATGGTAGAATTGATGAGCAGATATTTAATGAATACATGACTCTTGGTTTGCGTTATCCCCCTATGTTTATACGTGTCGACTCCCCGGAAAAAGCGTTTGATAAACTTAAAAACAAGGATATAGATCTTGTTATTACAATGCTCAACATCAGCAATGAAAATGCTTTCGCACTATCAAGAAAAATTAAAAACAGTTATAAGAAAATTCCAATTGTAATTTTAACTCCGTTTTCAAGGGAAATTACGCTAAAAATCGAAAAAGAAGACCTAAGTGCTATCGACTATGTTTTTTGTTGGTTAGGTAATCCTGATATTATGCTTGCAATTATTAAGTTGATAGAAGATAAAATGAATGCCCCACATGATATAATTGAGATGGGAGTTCAGTCTGTTATTTTAGTGGAGGATAGTATACGATACTACTCCAGTATTTTACCGATATTATATAAAATATTTTTTATTCAATCTCAGAGATCGTCAATTGAAGGCGCAAATGAACATCAGCAAAACCTTAGGATGAGGGGACGTCCCAAAATTATGTTGGCGACGAATTATAATGACGCTATGTCTTTGTTCCATAAATATAACAAGAACATCTTAGGTGTATTTTCTGATGTAAGGTATAAAAAAGATAATGTTAATGAAAAACAAGCCGGAATTAATTTATGTAAGGAAATTAAATCTATTGATCAAAATGTTCCTCTATTATTGCTTTCATCAGAAAGTCACAATAAGAAACTCGCAGATGAAATTGGCGTTGATTTTTTGGGTAAATACACAAAAAACTTTTCGTTTGAGTTGCGTAATTTTATTATAAAAAATCTTCATTTAGGGAGTTTTCATTTTTATTGCCCTGTAAAGAAAAAGGTTGTTTGTACTGCCACTAGCTTAAAATCATTTCAGGAATTGATATTAAAAGTTTCACCAGAGTGTTTAGAATACCATGTTAGTAGAAACCACATCACAAAGTGGTTAAATTCGCGTTCCTTGTTTTTGCTTGCACGTAAGTTTAAACATTTGACCATAGATCATTTTGCCAGTGTTGAGGATATTCGTGAGTTTATTTATATGGCTATTTCAAATTATCGTTTAAATAGTGGGAGAGGAGTTATTACCAAATTTGAGCAAAATACATTTGACTCGTATTCTATGTTTTCCCGAATAGGTGATGGCTATATTGGGGGAAAAGCCAGAGGTTTGGCATTTACTGACTTATTGATAAAAAAATATAAACTTCGTAAAAAATATGACGGTGTTACCATTACAATACCTCGTACTGCAATTTTGTGTACCGATATATTTGATGAATTTATGGAGACAAACAATCTTTACGAGATTGGTATTTCAAATAGAAGTGATGAAGAAATTTTGAATCATTTTATAGAAGCGAAATTACCAAATCGTATATTTACTAGCTTGTATTCTTTTATATCTTATACAGATAATCCTATTGCAATTAGGTCTTCAAGTAGGCTTGAGGATTCACATTATCAGCCTTTTGCTGGTGTTTATTCAACATATATGATACCTAATATTGTTGAAGATAAGCATCTTACAATTAAAATATTAACAGAGGCAATAAAAAGTGTTTACGCGTCGGTTTTTTATAGAGACTCAAAGGCTTACATGGCTGCAACTTCTAACGTGATTGATGAAGAAAAAATGGGTGTTGTGCTACAGGATGTTTGTGGAACAACATATAAAAATCGTTTTTATCCTAGTTTTTCTGGAGTTGCACGCTCTATAAATTTTTATCCTATAGAACCTGAAAAAGCTGAAGATGGAATAGTTAATGTTGCATTGGGATTGGGAAAACATATCGTTGATGGAGGTAAATCTATAAGGTTCTCACCTAGATATCCTGCAAAAACTCTGCAACTTTCTACCCCTGAGTTAACATTACGTGACACACAAAAGTTCTTTTTTGCACTCGATTTGGATCCAAGCAAATTTGTGCCATCAATAAGTGAAGATGTTAATATTATTAAACTTAGAATTGACGAGGCTCATAATGATAAAGCCTTAAAACAAATTGGTTCTACCTACGATTTTCAGAACAATATTATTAAGGATAGCGTAATGTATGATGGCAAAAAACTAGTAACATTTGCTAATATTTTGAAGCATAACTCATTTCCTTTAAGCGAAATACTTATAGATTTTATGAAAATCGGCAAAGAGGAAATGAATAATCACATTGAAGTTGAGTTTGCTGTTAATTTTCCTCCGGCAGGTAGCAATGAAAAAATTATCTTCAGTTTATTACAAATACGACCAATCATAGAAACCGATCAGGATGTTAGTATAGACCTTGAAAATGTGGAAGTTTCTGATGCTATATTGTATTCAGAATCTGTTTTGGGAAATGGAGTATATAAAAATATCAGAGACGTTATATACGTAAAAATTGACAACTTTAATTTATTGAATAATTATAAGATTGTTGAAAAAATTGATAATCTTAATAAAAACTTTATTGAAAACGATGAAAATTATGTTCTTGTTGGACCTGGAAGGTGGGGGTCGTCAGATCCTTCACTTGGAATACCAGTGAAATGGTCGAATATTTCTGCTGCTAGAATTATTGTAGAATCTGGATTAGAAAATTATAGGATAGACCCAAGTCAAGGGACACATTTCTTTCATAATTTAACATCATTTAGAGTAGGTTATTTTACAGTAAATCCATTTATTAAAGATGGATTTTATGATGTTTCATATTTAAATGAAAGAGAGTGTGTTTATGAAGATGAGTTTATTCGACATGTAAGATTTGAAAAACAACTTAAAATTGAAATAGATGGGAAATCAAGTAAGGGTGTCGTTTATAAGCAATAAACAAAACACAACACTCAGGTTTTTAGTTGTAGTTTAAACATGATATTTGGTGCGCGAGATTTGTGATTTGATTTTTTTAAAATTAGTATTCTCATTAAAGCACTTTTTTACTGTAAATTTTTCATCCTAATAAAATATTATCACTCTTTTATAAGTTATAGTATAGAATTTGCATAAAAGAAATAAATTTGTACTAAATAAATATTGTTTTGCGGAAAATTTTATTTTACATATTATTCATTTTTGTTATATCAGGAGGCTTGTCTGCTTCGGTTTTGTATGGTACAGCTAAAGATTATGCTGGTAGTGAGTTGATATTTTATCGATATTTGGATCGGATTACATTTATGAAGGAGGAAATATTTCATCTTCAAATTGATACTTCCGGGAATTTCAAAACTGAGATAGATGTCAATGAAGTAATATATGTTTTTGGGGAGTTTGGAGTTTATCATGCATATTTTTATATAGAGCCGGATAAGGACTATGAACTTCTTATACCGCCATTTGCAGAAATGGAAGCTAAGGATATTTTTAATCCGTTTTTTACACCTGAGTGTGTGCAAATTGGCATTAAAAACATGCAGAAATCAGATCTTAATTATCTGATTATGGATTTTGATTATTATTATTTTAGATATCATGATTTAAATTTTATTGATATATATGCACAGGGGTTGCAAACCGATGTTGATACTTTTATTAA
This sequence comes from uncultured Bacteroidales bacterium, assembly GCA_964622935.1. Lineage (GTDB taxonomy): Bacteria > Bacteroidota > Bacteroidia > Bacteroidales > ML635J-15 > Bact-19. The sequence goes on from CAZUQY010000068.1 coordinate 8,112, forward strand.
CGAAATAAATCAACGTTACGACTATGCAGATAATGAATTTTTTAAAGCATATAAGAAATACAGAATTGCATCTTTGAAGAATTTAGCTACTCAAAAGCAATATGAAAGCGCTTTGGTCTATGCATATTTTACTAAGGACACTGTTCTTTATGAAAATCCTGCATATATGGATTTGTTTAATAATATTTATGGAGATTATTTTGATAGATATCTAGTATCAGAAAATGGTGGTTATTTGTATGCAATAATTAATTATGGACACAGTATAACTAGATTGAATAAATTATTAATGCAGCATTTTGAGTTTAGAAATAAGCAATTTAGAGAGTTGGTAATTTTAAAAGGGCTTAATGATAGTTTTGCAAGTAAGAATTTAGAATGGCTGCCATTATTATTAACTCTAGATTCAGTTCATTTATCAACCGAGTACCCTATGCATAAGTTAATTGCCCAAGATATTGCAGATAATGTTCTAAGTTTGGCAAAAGGGACTGTCGCGCCACCGTTTGAGCTTCCTGATACAGCCGGCAATATGAAAAAACTGCATGATTTCCGCGGAAAGTATGTTTATTTACATTTTGCCAATACCGCTACATATACTTCTCAGGCTGAATTTGCGTTGGTAAAAAATATTTATGATCGCTATAAGGGTTATTGTATTTTTGTTACTGTTCTTACTGATGAAGATCGTGAGGCCGCAAAGGAATATATGGTAAAAAATGGTTACAATTGGGTATATCTATTCGCAGAAATAAACTCGGAAATTATAAGTAATTATAAAGTATCTACTTATCCTACATATTATTTTATTAGTCCAAATGGAACTCTGTTATTGTCCCCAGCACCTTCTCCATTAGATGGTTTTGAATCTTATTTGTTTAATTTAATCGAAGGAAGAGATCTCCCAGAAGGGAATAATTAGAGTTTAACGTTTCTTACAACCATTTTTTTCGTCTGAAAAACCATAACATCAATATTGTTAAAACTAGCATTACCCCCCAAACAGAAAAATATGCCCAATGCCATCCTAGTTCTGGCATATATTTAAAGTTCATACCATAAATACCGGCGATAAAAGTTAGGGGTATAAAAATCGTAGAAATAATTGTGAGGACTTTCATTACTTCGTTGGTTTTATTACTAGTCCCTGTCATATATAATTCTATTAAGCCAGATAATAGGTCCCTGTATATTTCTACACTATCTATTACTTGTATTGTGTGGTCGTAAAGATCGCGGAAATAGATAATTGTTTTCTTTTTTATAATCCCAGAATCAGATTTTTCTAATTGAGACACCAATTCACGCACAGGCCAAACAGAATTCCTAAGTAATAGATTTTCTCGTTTTAAAAAGTAAATTCTGTTAAGAATTTCCTTATCTGCTTTTTCAATTAAACTTTCCTCATATTTTTCAAGTTTTTCTCCCAAATGTTCAAGTAAAATAAAGTAATTGTCAACAATAATATCTAATAATGCAAATGCAAGATAATCAGAACCCAAACTTCGAATCTTTCCACTAGAATTTTTTATACGATTTCTTAGAGGATCAAAAACATCACCTGGTTTTTCCTGAAAAGAAATTACATAGTTGTGTCCTAAAATAAAACTAACCTGTTCGCTATTAACCTCCGCTTCTTTGTTGTCATAACTGAGCATCTTTATAACTATAAAAATATGGTCATAAAAAAACTCAACCTTAGGACGTTGCGTTGTATTAAGAATGTCTTCTAAAATAAGATTGTGAATTACAAACTTTTCTCCAAGGGTTTTTAATAATTCTGTGTTGTGAATACCATTAATATTTATCCAATAAATTGACTTCGAATCTTTATCATATTTTAAATCGTCAATGTTCGAGATTTTTTCTTCTAGAAGTAATTCATGTGAGTAATTAATGGTTTCAATTTCAATCTTCTTAGAATTATCTTTGCCGGTATAAATTAGACTACCTGGAGGTAATCCCTGTTTTTTTAAATAATGGCTCATATTATTTATTTTGTTTTGTAAAGATAATGATTTTTGGTGGATTGAGGGGATTGGTGGAAGAAGATTGTGGAGATTGATGGCTACAGCTTAATATCGCTTAGCCGACAAAAATCTTAACAAAATAAGAATAATGCACTCTATTTAAAGTCTTACGCCTACTCCACAATCAATTTCCCAATTGAAGTTCCGTCAATATTATTAAGTTTAACAAAATAAGTTCCGGAGCTAAAGTCATGAATATTAATCTCAGCACCTGTGTAGTATTCTATTGATTTGACAAGTCTTCCACTTATATCGTAAATTGAAACTGTAGCGGGGTATTTGTCTGTATTAATTGTGAAAGTACTTGTTGCTGGATTTGGGAAAATATCTAAGGATAATTCGAATTGAAATATCGGAGGTATCCAGGTAAATAGTACCGGCAATACCAAATATGTTAGTCTAGTCGTATTTGTGATTATTGGAGGATTGTAATCAAAATATATTGCAGCATTATTAGTTATTTCTGTTCCATAGTCTTCTTCAGACATTTCAACAGGCATAATTGTATATGTTGTAAATCCATGGCTTGCTGGTTCATTTGTTGTGCTGTCTGGCAATAAGATATCGTTAAAAGTCCAAATTAAAATCCCATCATCATAAATATCTAATTCACAAGGATGACTGCTAATGCCTCTTTCAAAAGTCATCATGTCATGAGTATAAGCTATTGTATCAACTATAACTACAGTAAATGCTGTATCTGTACCTGTATTTTGAAAATTTATTTGATAAGTTAACTCTCTATTACCTTCAAAATAATTATTTTGTGTTATCCCAGATGGGTGCACAATTTTGTCGTTTGGATCCCATGATCCAGTAATTATTCGACAATAAATATCAACATAGTCGCTCTCATCATTATAAGGTGTAGTTGTAATATATCCATAAGATGTTCCGTTTGCATCACCACAAGCTTCAATTGTTGACTGTGGATGGCTATTGTCAGGATGTTCTGGGTGTTGGTCAGCCTCTAAGCGTATGGCGCTTCCGTTAGTAGCCCAACAAATTTCTGTGTCTTCGCCTCCCAGCAATTGAAATGTTCCAATAAAAACTAAACTGTCATTGGAAAATATTCTATACTCGTGAGCATTTTGCATATCTCCGTCTCCAAAATCCCCTGTATTAGTAATAGAAAAGCATGCATTCAGATTATCCTGACAATACCCATCGACAGAAACACTGGAATAATCCCAATTACCAAAATCAGTTTCACAAGAACTATTAGGAAAAATTGTTGTAGTTACACAGCTTGTTTGACCAAGCAAGTCAAGATTACAATCAATATCAACAAAAATAAAGAAATTTTCAAATGCAAAAGGATCAATATTACCAAGCTCAAACCTGTAAATATTTCCACTTATAGACGAATATGCTATCGAGCTTGAAATAAAAGTCATAACAGGATTCAATTCAACATCAATATATGCATTTTCAGCAGGTATTGTCCCATTATTCGAATAATGGGAATATTTTATTTTGATGTGCTAAGGTAAATAATTTACCTTTGAAAAATA
>CAZUQY010000069.1:0-11580 GCA_964622935.1 uncultured Bacteroidales bacterium
GAACACCGAAAGATGTTTTCTATGAATTTGTTGCATTTGCTTCTTGAATCTACGTCAATCTGAACTTGTAATTTGATTATTGTTTATTCATTTTTGATTACTATCTTTGCACAAATTTTCAAAATGGCAAAAAAGAAGAAAAGACTAGTAAAATGGTTTGCTAAAAAATTTCAGTTGGTTGTATATCAGGGCAATAGCTATGATGTGATGCGAAAGTTTCGCTTCAACCGTTTGGGGTTTACATTGGTTTCTTTTGGAATTATTTTTGTTTTATTTGCTCTTCTTTCTGTTATTGTAGTTTATACACCGGTAAAGCAGTTAATTCCCGGATATCCCGATCGTGAAACACGAAGATTGATTTATGAAAATGCGATACGTACAGATAGTTTGATAAATGAACTTGAAAAGAGAGATGTTTATTTGCAAATGGTACGTGATGCCATAATGGATGAGGTTCCGATTGATGAGGATTTTGTTGTTCCAGTAGAGAATCTTACAAAGCAACAAATAAAAGAGTTTAATAATCCAAAATATGAGCGTAAAACCATTGAGGATAAAACTACTCTATCTGTTGAAAAATCAGAAGTGATGCCTGAACTATTTCCACCCGTAAAAGGAATTGTTGTTTCATCATACAACAGAGCTGAGGGACATTATGGGACTGATATTGCATCATCTGGCGAAATAATGATTATGGCAACATTACGTGGTACTGTGTTGGTTTCGGATTATACCATTGAAACTGGATATACTATAATCATTCAGCATAAATACAATTTAGTATCTGTATATAAACATAATAAATCTGCATTTGTAAAAGCTGGTCAGTTTGTTGAAACTGGTGATGCTATTGCCGTATATGGTGATTCTGGCGAAGATTCAAATGGTGAGCATTTACATTTCGAATTATGGAGAAATGGCGTTTCGTTAAACCCTGAAGATTATATCGTTTTTGAGTGAAAAAGAAAAAGAACATAGCGATTTTAGGATCAACTGGGTCAATTGGGACTCAAGCTTTGGAAATCATTTCGGATTATCCGGATTTGTTTCAGGCTGAGATACTTGTTGCAAACAAAAATGTTGATTTACTAATTCAACAAGCAATCAAATTCGAACCGAATATTGTTGTTATTGCTGATGAGTCAAAATATGAGACTCTAGCTGAGGCACTAAAAAACTTTCCTGTAAAAGTGTTTGCTGGATCATCATCAATTGAACAAATAGTTCAAATGGATTGTGTTGATGTAGTGCTTACAGCAATGGTTGGGTTTTCAGGATTACTCCCAACTTTAAAAGCTGTTGAAGCAAATAAGATTATTGCTTTGGCGAATAAAGAAACCTTAGTGGTTGGTGGACATTTAATAATTGAGGCACTTAAGACATCAAGAGCAGTAATAATCCCGGTTGATTCAGAACATTCAGCTATTTTTCAATGTCTTTCAGGTGAAAACCCAAATAATATTGACAAGTTGATTCTTACTGCATCAGGAGGACCATTTAGAGGGAAAGATATTGATTTTTTGAGGAATGTAAAGCCTGAGCAAGCTTTAAAACATCCTAATTGGGTAATGGGGGCAAAGGTTACAATTGATTCTGCAAGTCTTATGAATAAAGGCTTAGAGGTGATTGAAGCTCATTGGCTTTTTGGAATTCCAGCTGAAAAAATTGATGTGCTTGTTCATCCTCAGTCAGTTGTTCACTCAATGGTAGAGTTTGTTGACGGATCTATTAAAGCTCAATTAGGAGTTCCTAGTATGAGAATCCCTATTCAATATGCTTTGGATTATCCAAATAGAACTTATTCATCAAAAAATAGATTTTCGTTTTTAGAAAATCCAAATTTGAATTTTGAAAAACCAGATGTGAAAACATTTCGAAATTTGCAAATAGCTTTTGATTGCTTAAAACAAGGAGGGAACTCTCCATGCGTTATGAATGCAGCAAATGAAATAGCTGTCGATTTGTTTCTAAAAGGCGAAATTAGCTTTACAGGCATTTCGGATCTTATTGAAGAATCTATGGCAACGGTAGAATTTATACGTAAGCCAAATTTAGAGGATTGTTTGATTACAGATAATATCACAAGAATAAAATCGTTAGAAATATCAAATAAAATAAAATAAATGACAGGACTTATTATGGCCGGACAATTGATTCTGGCGCTTTCATTATTGGTAGTAATTCATGAGTTCGGGCATTATTTAGCATGTCGAATTTTTAAAATTAGAGTTACTAAATTCTATATTTTCTTTGACCCATGGTTTAAAATATGGAGTAAGAAAATTGGAGATACCGAATTCGGAATTGGATGGTTACCTCTTGGAGGTTATGTGAAGATTGCCGGAATGATTGATGAGTCTTTAGACACTAAGCAACTAAAAGAGGAGCCTAAAGATTGGGAGTTTCGTTCAAAGCCTGCTTGGCAAAGACTCATTGTTATGCTTAGTGGTGTTTTTATGAATGTTGTCGCTGCTGTTCTTATTCTGACAATGTCCCATCTTGTTTTTACTAAATCGTATTTACCTGTTGATAATGTTAGTGAAGGTATTTATGCTTATCCTTACGCAAGGTTTCTGGGTTTTGAATCAGGTGATAAAGTAATCGCAATTGATGGAAAACCAACTATAAGATATGAGGATGTTTTTTCAACCAAATTGTATTTTGCTAACACGATAACAGTTAACAGAAATGGTGAAACTGTTGATTTGGAAATGACAGATACATTATATTCTTTCTTGAAAAATGGAGGAGATTTTATTTCGCTTGAAAACCATGAGTTTGTTATCGATAGTTTAGTTTCTGAAATGTCGTCTGATTTAGCCGGCGTAAAACCGGGGTCAAAAATACTTTCTATTGATAATCAGCCTGTTAATAGTTTTGGTAAATTGAGGGAGATATTAAAATTTAACGAAGGTAAGGAAATGACTTTTGTTTTTGAGAAAAATCTTACTCTCGACACTCTACAAATTTTAGTTGACTCAACAGGAAAAATTGGCATTTATCCATCAAGACCTGATTATCAATTTACAGATTATACTTTTGCCACTGCAATGAAATATGGATGGGAGGATGCTTTTGAGTCATTACATGCTAATATTAAAGGTTTTGGATTGATTTTTAGTGGTAAGGAAAAAGCAAAGGATAACTTACAGGGACCTATTGGAATTGCTAAAGTTTATGGTGGAGTTTGGAATTGGTCTAAATTTTGGAGGTTAACTGGAATTATATCGATGATTTTGGCATTTGTAAACATTCTGCCTATTCCGGCTCTTGATGGTGGCCATGCTCTTTTCCTTGTAATTGAAGCCGTAACGAGAAGGAAATTATCAGATAAGTTTATGGAAGTAGTCCAGATTATTGGTATGTTAATTTTATTATTGCTGATGTTGTTTGTAATTGGAAACGACATCGTTAACCTGTTTTAACTAGTTAGTTTTCAAAACATTTTGGTTAAAACAAAAACGATATAAAAATGAAAAAAGCTGTTTTATTATTTTTAGTTTTTGTAATATCATTTGTTGGTGTGTTAAAAGCACAGGAATATCTAGACTTCAATACTGGTGCAAATAGAACAAAACGTATTTTGTTAGTTCCTTTCGATCCTCGAATATATTATAATGATGCAACTGCAATTATAGCTAGAAATACTGGTGAAACACATGACGAAATAATGTTGTATTTCCGCGAACAGTTTAGTCTTCAGCTATATAATGCAATGATGGATTCATGTACTGTTGTTAATTTACTTACGGATAATACAAGACAAGCTCAGGAGGATATTTCTGGCTTATATTCTTCTATTAGTTATGAATTGAGGTTAGCAATGCAAAATAATCCTGAAGACCCTGATGAAGTTGAGAATATGAACTTTTTTCTAAGAAGAAGATATGAGAAGGAGCAGAAGAAGAAAAATGAAGCAATGGACAACTAACGCACCAGAATTGTTGACGGCGAAATTGTAGGACACAGGCAACCAGTTGAGGATAAATATCTTCATATTGTTTTTCATCAACCTGAAGTGTTAAGTGAAATTGCATCAAGAAGAGATATTGATTATTTCTTGTTTATTAATCAGTTTGATATAAAAGGTAATTATGGAGATCCATATCTTAGTGGTAATTCTAAAAGTGAAAGGATAATTAAAGTTCATTTTAGTTTATATAATGCCGAAGGCAAATTGGTTCACGGAAGTTTTGGGATGAATAAAATGCCCTTTAATTTAGACGATAAAAAAGAAGTGGCGAATTTATATTTTCCTGAGGTAATCAGACAAATAGTTAATAATATTGATTTTTAAGATGAGACAAAAATTTGTTTTTGCAACAAATAATCAGCATAAATTATTAGAAGTACAGGATATAGCTGAGAATAGATTCGAAATTTTGGGATTGATGCATTTAGGTTGCACTGAAGATATTCCGGAAGATCAAGATACGCTTGAGGGAAATGCCTTGCAAAAAGCCAGATATGTTGCAGAAAAATATAAAATAAATTGTTTTGCAGATGATACAGGACTCGAAGTTGATTCATTAAATGGTGAACCTGGAGTATATAGTGCGAGATATGCAGGTGAAGGTAAAAGCCATGAAGACAATATTAATAAACTTCTCAAAGAATTGGAAGATAGTCCTTTTAGAAATGCAAGGTTTAGAACAATCGTTGCATTGATACTTGATGATAAAGAGTATTTTTTTGAAGGAATTATAAAAGGCACAATTATAAATGAAAGAAAAGGCGAAGGAGGTTTTGGCTATGATGCAATTTTTATGCCCGATGGGTTAAATGAAACATTTGCTGAATTACCGATATTAATAAAAAACTCTATAAGCCATCGTGCAATTGCAATGCAAAAGATGCTTTATTTTATTAGGCATTATCAATAATAAACAATTGAAATATTTTTTTGTTTTTTGAGTTATATTACAATAAATTGACTTGCAAATGATTAAAATAGTAAAAATAAATTTTCTCGGTAGTTTCGTTTTTTTTCTTATAATATCATTGTTCTCATTTGGTCAGATAGCCGTAGGACAGTGGCGAGACCATCTGCCGTATAATAATGGGAAAATGGTTGCGGTTGCAGGTGAGGATATTTATTTGCTCACAAGTGTAGGATTGTTAAGCTATTCTACAGATAATGGTGAAACTGAAAAATTATCCAAAATAAACGGTTTAAGTGATTCAGGTGTTGAATCAATTGGATACAACGAATACACAGGATCTCTAGTGATAGGCTATTCAAATGGTAATATTGACTTAATTAGAGGTACTGATATTATTAATATTGGTGATATTAAAAGAAAGTCAATGAACGGTGATAAAGCAATTTATTGTATGAAGTTTATCGATAATATTGCATATTTGGGTTTGGGTTTTGGGATTGTGTTGGTGGATCTTGAAAAATTTGAGATAATAGAAACTTGGTTTATTGGAGATAATGGTGGGAACTTAAAAGTAAATGCAATTGATATTAATGAGGATAATATCTACGTAGCAACTGATGAAGGTGTAATGATGGGTAATCTTAATGATGCACTTGTTGATTTCTCAAATTGGCAGATTATCACAGACACTTATGCATTTGGGTCTTTAGCATGGATTTCAGGACAAGAATTTGACAATCTGAACTATATTAATGGAAAACTGCTTGTTAATTATAATTCTGATCTTCAAGATTCAGATACATTACTGGTTTTTGATGGTACAGGATGGGATTACTTTAATATTGAGTATACAGATAATGTGTATTTAGGAGGAAATGATAATGAGTTTTACTTGTGTAATACATATTGGCTTAAGATTTTTGATGGCGATTTTAATGAAGTAAGACATGTATGGCAATTGAGCTTTGCAGAAGGAGGCGAGTCCCCTAGACCAAATTCTGCCGTTTCAGATGGTTCTGGAGGTATTTGGATTGCGGATGAAAGATTTGGGCTTGTACATAATCCAAATTCATGGAAATATGAAAAAGTAGAAGTGAATGGCCCGAAAAACTATTCTGTTTTTGACATGGATGCTATAGGGTCAGAATTAGTCGGTGTGGCTGGAGGAATGAATCTTTCATGGGGCCCAAACTGGAATCATGCTATGTATTATAGGTTCTCACAACAAATGTGGGAATCGTATGATTATAAAAATCTTACTGCGTTTGCTGATTTTAAGGATTTTGTGCGGATTAAAATAGATCCTAATGATCCTACAAGATACTTTGTCGGTTCATGGATCCATGGTTTGATTGAAGTTAGAAATAATCAATTTTATAAAGTCTATAATGATCAGAATTCGACTCTTTCAACAGTTTCTAGTGCAGATTATGTTAGAATAGGAGGATTGGATTTTGATGATACCGGTAATTTGTGGGTGACAAATTCGCTCGCCGCACCACAAATTCATGTTATGACAACAGATGGTGATTGGCATGGAATCGATTATTCATCAGAAATTGGGGGAATAAATATTGGTCATATTATTGTCGCTCAGAATGGATTTAAATGGGTAATATTGCCTCAAGGGGTCGGATTGTTTGTGTTTGACGATAACGGTACATATGACACTAAATCGGATGATAATTACCGTAAATTAAGTGTACTAAATGAGGAGGGAGAGATTGTTAGTAATGATGTATATTCTATAGCTGAAGATAAAGATGGTTATATTTGGGTAGGTACAAATAAAGGTGTTGTGGTATATTATAATCCCGAAGATGTTTTTGAATCTGGAGCCTATACAGGACGTCAGGTAAAAATACCACGAAATGATGGCACTGATAACGCAGATATCTTACTTGCTAATGAGATTGTATCATCAATTGTGGTAGACGGAGCAAATAAAAAATGGTTTGGTACCCAAACAGGTGGGGTATATTATACAAGTGAAGATGGACTTGAAGAAATACATCACTTTTCTACGGAAAATAGTCCAATTCTCGATAACAATATTATTACCATGTCAATCATTCCGGAAACCGGAGAAGTTTTCTTTGGTACTACAAGGGGGATAATTTCGTATCGAAGTACTGCAACAGAAGCAGCTGATGACTATACTGGTGTTTATACATTTCCAAATCCGGTAAAACCTGATTACTCAGGACCTATAACTATTTCAGGTTTAGTGGCAGGTTCTTATGTTAAAATTACGGATATTTCAGGAAATATGGTTTTTGAAACCCGCTCCGAAGGAGGTCAAGCAATTTGGTATGGTAAAGATTTAAATGGTAATAGAGTTCATACTGGCGTATATCTTGTTTTTTCATCAAACGAAACAGGTTCTAAAACAGATATTACGAAGATCTTATTTATTAACTAATATGAATGTAAAAACCGAAGCAATTGTCCTGAATAAAATCAAGTATAGTGACAATTCTTATATCACAAATATATTTTCAAGAGAAACTGGTAAAACCGCAGTTTTTCTTAGAGCTGCGAAGTCTAATAAAGCAGCATATAAACCTGGACAATTTTTTCCGCTCAATGTTGTTGATGTAGAACTTACAATAAATTCAGTGAGAAATATTCAGAATTTGAAACATTGCAGCAATGTATTTTCGGCTTATAATATGTGTTCTGATGTTTATAAAAGCTCAGTGGCCCAGTTTATCGCTGAGCTTATGAGTAAGGCATTGAGCGATAATCAGACGGATAAGGATTTATACGATTATTTGCGAAATTTAATATCTCAGCTTGAAAACCCTCAAATTCCTTCTCAAAATATGCACTTATTGTTTTTAAAGGATTTTGCAAAATATCTAGGATTTGAAATTACTAATAATCATTCAGAATCAACTCCTTTTTTTAATCTCAGAGAGGGAATGTTTTTACCTGTTTATACTACAGACGAAGAGTCAATGGATGTTGAGCTGAGCGAACTATTTTCAAATTTACTTGAATTACACATTGATAATATCAGATTGTTCAATACAAGTTATGCTAATCGTAAACAGCTTTTGTCAAGACTATTACTTTATTATCGCATCCATATTGATAATTTCCCTGAAATTAAATCGATAAAGGTTTTAAATGAGGTGTTTTCTGATTAACTAATTTCTTTTTCGCGGTCGGCACTAACAAATAAAACATTACCTAAATTATTATATTCATTAAATAGGGAAATATTGTTCTTCTTGATGTCTTCTTGTAGGAAACCAACAATAGTTAAATCGGCTTCTTGTGAGAATCTTTCAATAGTTTTTGAGTTTGTTTCTGCTCCTTCCGAGCTAACTATGGTAATGTTGTTTTTTGAAATAGGAAGTCTACCTGTATTAATTAGATCGTAAAGCAGTATCTGTTGTTCTTCTTTTTCATCTTCTGGATACACAGCAAATATTTTAATAAAACCCTTCCTCCAATCTGGATGACCTAACAGAATATAAGCAAGAAGTATCATTAGATTTGCATTTTCGTAATCTTTGTTCGTAATCCAAATATGTATTTCCTGATGATATCCAAATCCTTTATAAGAAGTATTAAGAATGCAAACATCGAAATCAGCAGATTTGATTATTGGAAAATTGTTGATGACTTCATGTAATGATTCCGGTTCGGTGCGGCTAAATTCAAATAATATCAGATTGTTTAGTTTGCCTGAGATACTATTTAATTGAATAACTTGTGCAATAGCAGAGGTGTAGCTTGGACTAATAATTGTGTCTAGAAATACTCTGTTTTTACTGCCGTGAGCTAGATTTATAAGTTTTTGCAAAATATTTTTTGACTCATTATTAGTTTGTTTGTTTAATAAGCCAGGGATAAAGTGGATATATGTTCCAAAACCATATTTATAAGACAACCATCTCATGAAATCAAAAGCTGATCTTCGTTTGAAAGTATCTTTCGAGATGCAGACAGCAAAAGGCCTCCAGCTAACTTCTCGATCTTCTTTGTCAGCTCTTTGAGCAAAAATTTGAAGACTTCGGCTTAATTGAAAAACAACTCCTCTGAATAATTTTTCAAGTCCACGTTTATCCTTTTGTGAGAGTGTAATTAGATAATATGTTAGTCCAATTATGATTAGTGATAAAAAAGCATAGGTTGTATTCATTTTGAACATTAGCCAAAATGATAATACTGCACCAATTAGGGAAATATACCAACGTGATTTGAATGTGGGTCTATATGATGGATCTGCTGCAAAATGTTCGAGGAATGAGATTAAACAAATTGCGCCATAAGTAAAAATAAAGAACATCGAGATAATTTCAGCGACAAAATTAACATCCCCAACTGCAATAAAGAAAAATGCTATAATAATGGTTATTAAAGACCCGTTAATTGGTTCGTTATCTTTTTTACGTCCTTTAGAAAGCCAGCGGCTAATTTTCATGTTTGGTAGAATCTGATCAAAGCCAATTGCTTGTAATGTTCTTGGAGCAACCATTATTGAACCTAAAGCTGAAGATAGCGACGCTGCAGCAAGTCCTATTGGAATTATAGGTCCCCAAATTGCAATTCTTTGCATAATTAACTGATCCTGACTTAGAGCCTCTGGGGATGCACTAAGACTAAATTTAGCTGCTGCTAGAATATAGATGACCATTCCAATCAATGTAGCCCAAAGTGTTCCTTTTGGGATTGAGGTTTTTGGATCTTTGAGATCACCGCTCAAACCAAGTCCTGCAGCTAAACCGGTAAACGCAGGAAAAATAATCATAAAAACATAAAAAAACGATTCGTTATTTGCTACATGTTGAGTTGCATGAAAGCTAGTGAAATCTGATTCGATTGGTTTACCTAAGAAAAAACTAATCAGTGCGCCGAACAATAATGCTACTACAACATAAAGCACTTTCATACCTGAATTAGCCCCTTTTTTTAATATTACGTATGAAAGTAAAAACATAGCAGGCAGGCTTATAAAACGTTTGTCTGAAATAACAAAATTGTAATTATCTGCAAGCCATTTTATAACAGGATCAAATGCTTCAGCAAAAGCAATAATGTAAAAAGCAACGCTAATTGCTTGAGAAAAATATAATGCAAATCCTATAGCACCTCCAATATTAAGCCCAAAAGAACGTGAAATAATGTAATAAGCTCCTCCACCTTGTACTCTTTGGTTTGTTGCTATTTCAGCAACTGCCATTGCTGTTGGAATTGTTACAAGATGCCCGATTATTACTAAACCGATTACACCAATAAAACCAACTTGTCCAACTGCCCAGCCAAAACGTAGGAATAGTATCGCTCCCAGAATTGTACTAAGTGCAGTAAGGAAAACCGGCATTGTGCCAAATTTTGCTTTGCTATTTATTAAGCCCCCTGACATAAGGGCTTAAAGATATGAATATTTTAATTAGATTGTTAAATGCTTTGAAAATTATTTTTCAATATTCGGGAGAAATTTGCATGTCTTAATTAAGACAAATGGAGTCTGAGTCAATTTTTACCAAGTTAGTTTCTACTTCTTTTGACAAAACGCCAATTTGTTTACTTTTCATCATTTTAAGGTAATCGAAAATATCAAAGTCATCTTCAGGAGAATAAATCGGAACATTGATTAGTTTTTTAAATTCTGAAACATATTCTTTTTTCATATTTTTTAGCACTTTGTGATAGAAACTATCTTCGGAATCTTCTTCAGGACTTCCTGCTGCAATATGTATGTTTGAATTGAAGAATTGAACAAACTCGGAAAAATTATTGGCATTTAATTGCATATATAAGTTTTCAAACCTCAGGGTAACTTCTCCGTTTTTCCTGACTGTTAATTGTCCATGAGGTGTGTTATATACTAGTTTTTTCATTTTTTTATAAGTTATTCAATAACACTTTATCAATTTTAATACCAAATATCATTTATTATAAGACAGTTTAATGCAGTAAAACGTGGCATGGCTTAGTATAAAAAAATGCAATTATTCTTAAATGTCTGATATTCAGAGCTGTTCTTGCTTTGTTTTTGCAATATGTTTTTAATGTTTTTGCTTAAATTTGCAAAAAAAACTAATGTCATATATTCTCAATATAGAAACATCAACGGATATTTGTTCCGTTAGCATAGCCAAGAATGGGATTTGCATAGATGTCTTGATAGATGATCCAAATTCAAATGGACTTTCTGTTCATGGCCAGCATTCAAAGATATTAGCAGTTTTAATAGATAGAATTCTGGATAAAAATGACATTGAGATTGATGATATTGATGCTGTAGCTATTAGCGAAGGACCTGGTTCGTACACAGGACTTAGAATAGGAGTTAGTACAGCAAAAGGAATTTGTCTTGGTGCCAATAAACCTTTAATTACGATTAATACACTTAGAATTATTGCTGAAATGGCAGTAAATAAAATCGATACGTCTGAACATTATATTGTTCCTATGATTGACGCCAGAAGAATGGAAGTGTATTGTTCGGTATATGATAATAATCTTATAGAAATCGAATCTACTTCTGCAAAAATAATTGAAGAGAATTCTTTTGAAAACTTTAGTGATAAGAAATTATTATTTTGTGGCAATGGATCTGATAAATGTAAGACTGCAATTGAAAATCCTGAATTTAGATTCCTGGATGGCATATTTCCATCTGCAGAATATATGTCTGCATTATCATATCAATCATTTGAAGAAGGTAATTTTGCTGATT
>CAZUQY010000070.1:0-11477 GCA_964622935.1 uncultured Bacteroidales bacterium
TTCCCAAACTTGTCCTTCTTGCAATTCTCCATCTCCGCAAATACAAACGATTTTTCGATTTACTTTATCTATTTTGTCGGAAATTGCCATACCTACAGCAATACTAAGTCCTTGTCCAAGTGATCCTGAAGAGGTTTCTAATCCGGGTATTTCAGAATTAAGCGATGGATGTCCTTGCAAACGAGATCCGATTTTTCGTAATGTGATTAATTCTTTAACAGAGAAATATCCTGCATTGGCAAGACTTGCATATAATACTGGTGCGATATGTCCGGCAGAAAGAATAAGTTTGTCTCTTTCTGCCATTTTGGGTTGTTTAGGATTGTGTTTGAGATATCTGAAATACAGATAAGTGAAAATGTCAGCCATTCCCAAGCTTCCGCCAGTATGTCCTGAACCAGCATTATTAATTGAAATTAGAATATCTCGCCTGATTGATTTAGCAATCTTCTGAAGTTCGTTAATCTCATTTTTGAACATTTATTCTTTGTGGTTTGGATATGAAATTATTGTTCGTATAATATATGCTTCGGGATAATCAGAAACTAATTCTTCAAGTAAAGCTATGGCTTCGAATCTGTTTGTAAAATCACCAACAATAACTTCAAAATTTGGTTCAGTATATGTGACGTAAGCAGTATGCTTGCTATATTCAAATCGTAATCTTATTGAATTTGCTTGGCTTCTGGCATTATGATGGTTTTGTGCATAAATTTTAACACGATAACCGTAGAATCCTCGACGTTTTTTATTTAACCCAACGTGAGTTTCCATGAAATTCTCAAGTTGTGCATCCTGCACAATAGAAATCTTTCCATTGTAGGCTGTAGAATTAAAATATTCTATATCAATTGGTTCTATGCTTTGTGACATTGATGTTATTGTAAGCAATAAAAACGATATTATGATTAAAGTGTATTTCATGGTAATTTTTTTGTAAAAATACAAAATATTTAAAATTTGTCAAGATTTTGTTTATGATTAACTTTTATTCTTTTGGGGACACCGAATTTTGAAACCGTTACAGTGCCGATTACTTCAAGTTCTGGATTCCTATTTTGTAATTCTCCTATAAGATAAAGCACATTTGTTAAGGCATCTTTTGGTGTTATTTCAAATGATACAGGGTAAGAGTCTTTAGATTTTGCAGCTATTTGCACTTTGTCTAATTTATTAACCTTGCCGACATTACGTCCATTTACAAGTAAATCAAGATTTACATTTCTAATTTTAAATGAGAAATTATTGGGATTATCAATTGGGATAAAAACTTTTAACCTAATAGCTTTCATGCTTATTTCTTCGGGTTCGATGCTAGTAGGATTTCCAATATTAATTTCCTGCATCGCACATGATCCAAGAATTATTAAGCATGTCATCAGTGATATTACAATTACTTTTTTCATTAGTAAATATTGAATCAGTTTTTAATCTTTAATTATTTCTTCAGCAAATTTAACAAAATCTATTCCATTAAAATTTCCACTGCTCATCATCAAAAGATCAGTGCTATCAAAGTTTTGACTTGATAGATAATCTTTTAGTGTGTCTGTTGCTGTGAAAACCATGGTTTCGTTTCCAAACGAAGCCTTAACAAAACTTTCTTTAATCTCTGGAAGTCTTTTGTGTTTTATAACTTCGTGGTTGTAGTAAACAATTGCAACATCTGCATTTATCATGCAATCTTTATATTGAGGTATGAAGTTTTTTTGAAGACTGGAGAATGTGTGTAATTCGATGCATGCAATCAGTTTTCGTTGTGGATGCTTTTGTTTTAGTGCGTTTATAGTGGCTTTTAATTTTGATGGTGCATGAGCAAAGTCGATATAAAAAGATGATGAATTATTTTCTTTGATTAATTGTAATCTTTTTGCAGCTCCTTCGAAAGTCTGAATCGTTTCCCAGAAATCTTGTTCACATACACCTGCTTCAAGGCATGCCAGTCTTGCTGCGTTTATGTTTTGCATGTTGTGATCTCCGAAAACACTCATTTTATAAATTTTATTTTCGTAATTCACACAAACCTCAGATTTTTCATCAATAAAATATTTGTATTTATTGTATGCTTGTGATTTGATATTTGGATTTTTGTTCGCAATTTTTTGAAGATTCTCATCATCTTCGAACCAAAATAGTTTGCCGTTTTTACAGATAGATTTGATGAAAATTTCAAATTGACTAACGTAATTGTCGAATGTCGGAAAAACATTAATATGATCCCATGCGATACCTGTCAAAATTGCAACATCAGGTTTGTACCAATGAAACTTTGGTGTTAGGTCAATGGGAGATGATAGGTATTCATCGCCTTCGATTACTGCGATTTTATTTTTTTCTTCAAGCTGCACCATGGTGTCAAAGCCTTTAATGTTTGCTCCCACCATGTAATCGAAGTTAACCCCCTTGTTTTTTAGCACATGCATTATCATCGACGTGATAGTCGTTTTGCCATGGCTACCACCTACAACAATACGTTTTTTGTTTTTTGTTTGCTCATATAGATATTCCGGATACGAATAAATCTTGAGATTTAATTCTTGTGCGCGTAGAAGTTCAGTATTGTCTTGACGTGCATGCATTCCAAGAATTATTATGTTAATTTCAGCATTAATGTTTTCTGGAAACCATCCAAAGTTTTTTGGAAGAAGACCATGTTTTTCTAACCTCGACTTTGAGGGCTCAAATATTTCATCATCCGAACCACTGACGTCGTATCCTTTTTTATGTAGAGCAATTGCTAAATTGTGCATCGCAGCTCCGCCTATTGCTATGAAGTGTATTTTCATTTTTTATTAAATTGTCAAAAGTTGTCACGAATTGTCAGAAGTCTTCGCCATTATTGATAGATAACTTTAGTTTACTTCTCACTTTAAGGTCCCTTAGCGTAGTCGAAGGACCGAACTTTATTCACTTATTTTATTTTCAATGTAATCAATTAAACTATGAATTATTTTGATGTGAACTTCCTGAATTCTGTCAGAATATCCAAAATGTGGAACTCTGATTTCTATATCGCATAAGTCCTTTATCTTTCCGCCATCTTTGCCCGTTAGGGCGATTGTTTTCATCCCTTTCAGTTTGGCTGAATTTATTGCTTCAATAATATTTTTTGAATTACCACTTGTACTTATTGCAAACAGAACATCATTTTTATTGCCTAATGCTTCAACATATCTGGAAAAAACATATTCAAATCCAAAATCGTTTGCTGTGCATGTAATATGCGATGGGTCGCTTATTGCAATGGCAGGCAGCGCATTTCTTTTCTCTCGAAAGCTTCCGGTAAGTTCTTCTGCAAAGTGCATTGCATCACTCATTGAGCCACCGTTTCCACAGCTAATGATTTTTCCACCGCTTTTTATTGATGAGATTATTATATTTCCAGCTTCTTCAATTTTCTTGAAATTATCTGCGTTTTCGAGAAATTCTTGAAGAACATTTTGTGCTTCGGTGAAATGTTGCTTGATTTCCATCTTGTTTTTTTTTCAAAAATACAATTTAGTTTCTTACTTTCAAAAATAATGTGAAGTTGAAACTGTCAAAAAGCAGTATAAATTGTCCAAAATCACGATTTAATTTATCTTTGTCCAAAATCAAGTGTTGTGAATAAGAAATCAATCAGGCTAATAAAAAACAGGATTTATGTAGTTATATTTAAATCTAATACTCGAAAGGGTAAATTGTTTGATATTGCTTTGCTGTTGGTGATTCTTATGAACTTGCTTGCTGTAATGTTTGATAGTATTGATTATTATAACAATAATTATGGAACTGTATTGCGAATTGTAGAATGGGTAATAACAGGTCTGTTTTTAATTGAATATGCTTTAAGAATTTGGGTTTTAAATAGAAAAGCCAAATATATTTTTAGTTTTTACGGAGTAGTTGATTTGCTTGCAATTTTACCATCATTTATTGGTTTGTTTGTTGTGGGAACGCATTTTCTTGTTGTTATCAGAACGTTAAGATTATTAAGAATTTTCTCAATTTTTCAAATGAGCAATTATACTCATCAGGGTAATATATTGATACGGTCTCTTAGAAATTCTTGGTCAAAAATATCAGTTTTCTTATTATCTGTAGTAAGTGTAATTACTGTTTTGGGTACTTTAATGTATTTGATTGAAGGTGCAGAAAACGGTTTTAGCAATATCCCAATTTCAATCTACTGGACAATCGTTACTATTACAACTGTAGGGTATGGAGATATCTTACCAGTAACTACAGTTGGACAAATATTGGCAAGTATTACTATGATGCTTGGTTATGCAATAATTGCTGTTCCGACAGGAATTATAACAGCCGAAACTCTTAAACAGAGGAAACGAAGTGTGACATGCCCTAGATGTTTGTGTAAAGATAATGATAGCGACTCCAATTATTGTAAGATATGCGGTGAGAAATTGAAAGAGATGGTGCTGTGAGAGCATTTCGACTAGCCAATGTAGCACCTCAGTAATAGTCAACATAGCAATCAATGTATTACAGGAATTAAAACTAATTTATAAGGTATAATAAAAGCCGATAGTGTTGTGTCGTGTCTTTTGATTAACAAAATTTTAAGTATTAATACAGATTATTCCCTTCTACATAGAATTATATTTATATTTTTGTTCTTCAAATAAACAACATATTGTTGTTTTGGGATATTGAAAAAAAACGTAATAATAAATAAATTTTAAATGATGAAAAGAATTAACCTTCTCTTACTAGCACTATTTATTGGTGTTGGTTCTGTGTTTGCTCAAGGTCTTGAGTTGACAGACAAATTACCTGTTGATCCAGATGTGTTAACTGGCACGTTGGATAATGGTATGAAATATTATATCAGATCAAATGCGACTCCTGAGAAAAGAGCTGAGTATACACTTGTAGTGCATGCTGGTTCAGTTTTGGAAGATGACGACCAGCAAGGTCTTGCTCACTTTAACGAGCACATGGCTTTTAACGGTTCTAAGAACTTTCCAAAACATGAGTTAATAGAATATTTAGAATCATTAGGAATGAAATTCGGTCCAGAGGTAAATGCATATACAAGTTTTGATGAAACTGTTTATGGTATTAAAGTGCCTACAGATAATGAAGAGTATGTTGATAAAGGCCTTTTGGTGCTTTATGATTGGGCTTCGCAATTATCTCTTGAAACTGAAGAAATTGAAGCAGAAAGAGGAGTTATTCACGAAGAGTGGAGAATGGGACAAGGTGCTATGGATAGAATGCAGCGCAAGTTCTTAGAAGTGTTATTTCATAATTCACAATATGCAAAGAGATTACCAATTGGAACAATGGATGTTGTCGATAATTGTGATCCTGAATGCTTAAGAAGATTTTATAAAGATTGGTACAGACCAGACTTAATGGCTGTTGTTGTTGTTGGTGATTTTGATGCTAAAGAAATGGAGCAAAAAGTAATTAATCAATTTGGTCAGATTCCAAAGCGTGAAAATCCTAGAGAAAGAATTTTTGCTGACATCCCTGATCATGACGAAACTTTGGTTTGTGTAGCTACTGATCCAGAATCTCCAATTAGTATGGTAGAGATTTTTTACAAGCACCCACTTGGAAAAACAGAAACTGTAGCGGACTATCGCGAAGATATTATCTCAATGTTAATGAGTTCTATGATTTCTAATAGACTTGCTGAATTAACATTATTAGAGAATCCTCCGTTTGCTCAAGGATTTGCTGCTCATACAGATTTTATCGGACCAAAATCAATGTATTTAAGCATTGGAGTTGTTCAGAACGATGATATTAAAACAACAATTGAAGCATTAGTTGCTGAAAATCAAAGAATGAAGCAGCACGGTTTTACACAAACTGAACTTGATAGAGAAAAAGCTAGCCTTTTAAAGAATATCGAAAAGATGTACAACGAAAGAGACAAGCAGGAATCTGCAAATTATGTTGAAGAATATAAAGCAAACTTTCTTCCTCCGTATACTGCATATCCTGGAATTGAGTATGAATATGAACTATTTAAAAAGTATATTCCTACAATAACACTTGAAGAAGTTAATGCTTTTGGTGAGAAAATGATTATCGACAAGAATACTGTTGTTGTTGTTTTGGCTCCTGAAAAAGAAGGTGTTAAGATTCCAAGCGAGGACGAAGTTCTTGAGATGTTCAATAAAGCAAATGCTGCATCTGTTGATGCTTATGTAGATAAAGTTTCTGATGAGCCATTGTTAAGCGAAATTCCTGGAAAAGGAAAGATTGATAAGAAAATCAAAAACAAAGAATTAGATTATGAAACTTGGGTTCTTGAGAACGGTGTTAAGGTTGTTCTTAAGACAACAGAATTTAAAGATGATGAAATTCTTTTCGAAGCAAAAAGTAAAGGTGGATACTCTTTATATGAGATGGATGACCTAATGAATGGTAAATATGCTGCAAGTATTGCATCAGAATCAGGTCTAGGTAATTTCGACAAAAGTGAATTACAGAAGTATATGTCTGGTAAGAGTGTTCAACTAAATTCATATATTGGTGAAACAAGCGAAGGCTTAACTGGTAGTAGTTCAGTTGAAGACTTTGAAACTTTATTACAAATGATTTATGTTTCATTTACAAATCCAAAAGTATCTGAATCAGCAATGACATCATTCATAAATAAAGAAAAAGGAATGCTTGAAAACTCAATGCTTGACCCACAATCAGCATGGCAAGATACTTTAAGATGGACTATGTCTGGACATCATCCAAGTAAGCAGCCTGTTACTCCAGAAATGCTGGAAGAAATTGATTACAAACGTGTTAAATACATTTACAAGCAACGTTTCGGAAACCCATCTGACTTTACTTTCTACTTTGTAGGAAACATTGACAAGAAAGTAGCTAAGAAACTTATTGGTCAATATTTAGGTAATCTTCCAAAAGTTAATCGTGTAGAAGACTATAAAGATTTAGGTGCTAGAGTTCCAAAAGGAATAGTTGAGAAAACAGTAAATAAAGGTAAAGACCCTAAATGTTTAGAAATTATTGCCTTTAATGGTGCAATGGATTATACTCCACAGAATAGATTAGAATTAGATGCTATTTGTAAGATATTGTCTACAAGGCTTTTAGAAGAAATTCGTGAAGAGGAAAGTGGAGTTTATTCAATTGGAGCATATCCTTCAAGTACTAAAATACCTTATGAAAACTATACCGTTTCTATATTTTTTAGCTGTGACCCAGATAGAGAAGAAGAGCTTGTAGGAAAAATCTTTGATATTGTTGCGAATATTAAAGTTGATGGAATAGTAGAAGATAATGTTAATACTGTTATTGAAAAAGAAAAGCGTGAGTTTGAAACGAATGTAAAAGAAAATTCATACTGGAAAGGTCTTATTATGCAAGTTGAACAAGGAGATATTACAGCTGCAGATCATGGCAACTATTTAAATATGGTTAATGAAATTTCTGTTGAGAGTATGAAAGTTGCTGCAACGAAATACTTCAATATGGAAAATTATGTTAGAGTAAAATTACTTCCAGAGGAAGAATAATAAAACTAAAATATTTATTTAAGAGGCTGCCTTAGGGTGGCCTTTTTTGTTTAATGCTGGTATTTACTCAACCTTTGTTTTTTAAGTGAGGACTTTACGCATGCCCTCCGAAGGTTCCATCAGCCTTTGGGAGGAGACCTTCGGAGGGTTAACGTACGATAAACCTCTACTGTTTTCTAAATATAAAATTCTATCGAGGTTGGTATAAGGGGATTGCTACAATTTTACAAACTTGTCAAATATTATATCCTCCGTATTAAATGTCTTCACGAAATAAATTCCTGAACCTAATTTGGAAAGATTAATATTTAAAGTTCCATTGCCTTTAAATACAGGTTCTTGTAATAGGATTTTGCCATTTAAATCTAAAATTTCAATTATTAAATTTTTATTTGTGTTCCCAGTTATATCCAATTTAATAAAATCCTTAACAGGGTTAGGAAATACTTTTACTTCAAGTTTAGAATCTATGATTTCTACACTATTGGGATTTTGGAATTTAATTTCTAAAACGCCAACAGAATTAGAAGGGAAAATAAACGCTTCCATTACGTTAATTGGCAATTCAGATTGTTCTTGTAGGCTATTGTTGATCTGACCATAGCCCAATGTGTTTAAATCTTCGTCGTAATAAGTTCCTATGGAGTTCTTAAATTGATTTCGGCCTTGTGTCTCGTTGCTAGGCCCATAAGAGAATAATTTCTCTCCATGTAAATAAGAAATTGTAGCATTAGCAATTGTTATGTTGTCTATTTCAGCAGGTAATGTGTTATTGATGTCATTATCAGTTTTATTCGTGAAATAAACTAGTAACTTGTCATTTAAGTTTGAAGCGTCTGCTTGTTGAAAAAACACAAATGTTTTAGCCTCTTTAGTGTCATACTCAGTTTCAATTTCTTCGAGGATGTTTCCAATAAAATTGAAATTATCATAGGAGTAGAGTTTACCAATATACTTCATTGAATAAGCACTTGCTCTAACAATTGCTGCGTCGTTATCTCCGTCTATAGTTTGAATAATAGACCATTGTCGATCGAAGCCAAGTCTATGATGAGCAGCCATTTCTACGATATTTTGATTACTGGCATTATATTCCAGTAGTTTTAATGCATACTCTAAAACCCAAGTCGCATGAAAAGCTGTATTTAAAAAATTCAAGTTTTTGCTGTCTGTGCCACTTAATGCATTCCATTCTGTCAACCAAATCTTTTGATTAGGAAAGTTTTCTTTTAGATTATCAAGATTAGTTACTAATTCGCCAGAGTCATCTAAGAAATCGCGGAAGGTTTCTTTTGCACATATAAACCTTTCGTCAATATCATCAATGTCCAAGCAATCTGATAGATTGTAATATTCGTGAAGGATTACTCCATCAACGACTTGTGATAAAGTTTGACCATCACCCGAAAGATCTTCGGATAGTAAATTTACGAGTCCCGGATAATTAATATTTAATTCATTTGTACTAGATTGCCAAGTGCTATTAGGCTTAGTTACAAGCCCCGTTTTAATAATAACCCGACCATCAAAATAGCATTTTAATCTTTCGGAGTATATTTCCGCCAACATTGCATAATCTGCTGCAGTCATCTGATATTTAGAATTTGAGTATCCGCTATTTACATTCACATTATCATAATATTCGTTGCCCATTTCCACAAAAAGAACTTGATTAGGCAGAAGATTTAAAGAGTCTACTAAAAATTCGATAGCATCTTGTGTTTCTTTATAATATAACTCGAATCTGTAAACATCAGGGTCATTATTAAAAAGAGCTTCGTTTTCCAAATATGAATATTCAAATTTTTGTGAGCAATCGTAATTTCCCATTGGAGTCAAGGCTTTTGTTCGGCCACAAGTAGAAGTGACTGTGTGAAAACGAAAATCAAATATGTGGAAACATTCTTTAACATAAGCTGAAAATATCTGAAATTATTAACAAAACTGTTTGTAAAAAAGTGAAAAATAAGCAAGGAATTATTTGGTAGTATGAATATAAAGAACTAGCTTAGAGCTAGTTAGTATTTCAAATAGAACATTTTTAACCATAAAGTTATGCACTATATTCAAGGAACAAACAGAGCCGAAATTAAACTTTTTCCTGAAGTTGAAAACTGGGTAAATACAAACAACCCTGTTCGGTTAGTTGATTTGATAGTTGAAAAAATAGTACTGTCAAATCCTGACGAATTTATTTGGAAAGGGGAGTCCGATACAGGGCGAAAATCTTATTCACCTGCAATGATGTTGAAATTATTTTTACTGGGGTATGCACTTAACTCATATTACTAAATGTAGTATCTTTGGGGCTTATGCAAATTCCAAAGAATCAAATAGAATTTGAACAAATGTTCTCAACAGAAGAACAATGTTTAGAATTTATAAAGAAAATACGTTTCCCAGAAGGAAATCAAACAGTAGAGGACTGCTTTTTCAAAGATTAATAGAGCAAGGCGTATTGTCTAAACCTATTAGTTATAAAGATGTTAAGCGTATGATCTAAGTGCATACCCCAGTTTATTTTTATATGGATATTTAAACAAGCTTGCAAGTAGCCGCCGTATGGAAACTGAAACCTATAGGAATCTTGAGCTTATGTGGTTGCTAGGTGACCTTCATCCTGATCATTGGACAATAAATGAATACCGAAAAAACAACAAAGAACAAATACGGTTTGTAACCATCGAATTTAGAAGGTTTTTAAAAGCCGAAGGTTATATTGACGGAAAAGAAGTTGCGACAGATGGTAGTAAATTTAAGGCTTATGCAGCAAAGGATATGCTCTCGTTAAAAAATATTGAAAAGAGGTTAGAAAAAATAAATGAAAAATTAGACGAGTATCTTGAAGAATTTAAAACAGCGGATACAATAGATGGGCTTATCGAAGAGTTTGCGGACAACTTCGAAGGTGTAGAAATCAACAAGGTACTTGTAGGTAAAATAGCAGATTTACAAGAGTATGTTTCAAAACTTGAATCACAAAAAAAACAATTAGAAGATTCTGGAAAAAACTATCTTGCACCTAACGACCCTGACGCTAATTTGATGAAAAGCAGGGACGGCAAGATACCAGCTTACAATGGGCAAACAGTTGTCGACAAGAAAAACAGGATGATTGCAGTTGCTGAAATTTCAACAGCACATAGTGACATTAATGAATTGAAAAAAAATCTTGATGATTTAAAAGAACAATTAGATATAGTCCCTGATAAAGTGGATGCGGATAAAGGTTACTCAAACCTAAAAGAAATAAAAGAAATTGAAGAAAATACAAGCACTAAATGTTTTGTGCCTTCAGTTAAAAATAGCAAGAAAGAGGAAGATAAAAAAGCAGGGATAAAATTTACTTATGATAAAGAAAAAGATGAGTATCAATGTTCGCAAGGAAAAACATTAAAACAAAAACAAAAAAACAAAAAAAGCGGAAACAATTCCTATAATATTTATCGTTGCGAGGATTGCGGAGAATGTCCCTTAAAAGCAAAATGCACAAAATCAAAAACGGGACGTATGATTAAACGAAATGTTGATCAAAACTGGATAGACAAATATAAAGCACGGATGTTGGAACCAAACTCAAAAGAAAGAATAAAAAAACGTAAAACAATAGTTGAACACCCTTTCGGTACATTAAAATGGATGATGGGTAAATTTCACTTTCTGTTGACTGGAAAAGAAAAAGTGCAAATCGAACTTGATTTGTATGCTACTGCATACAACTTTAAACGATTGATAAATATCGATAATATGGGTTTATTACTTCAAAAAGCGGAAAATCATAGCTGGGAAAGGGCATAATTTGTTCTTCCTATTCATAAATAAATAAAAAGAAATCAGATATGAGATTTTCAAATTTTAATAAAGAAATGAAAAGTAATGCAACTATGTTTTTTTTTGTGTTTTCACACAGTCTCTAGAATGGTGGGGAATCTATTCTAGTGTTAAGTTAAGCGTGATATGACGTAATTATTTGTATCTTTGAAATAA